>DATKMF010000198.1:0-2997 GCA_035542015.1 Candidatus Cybelea sp. | reverse complement strand
GTTCGCCTCCTCCAGCATCCAGTGGGTATAGGCCGCGCCGCCATCGGCCCAGAGGGCGCGGTTCGATTCCATCCGGAACTCATCCTCCTGCAGGCCCGCCAGCATGGCGCGAACCGCAGCAAGGTCGCCGTCGCGATAGGAACGGATGCTAAATCCCGCGGGATGCGGCACGGATTCACCTTGCGCGTGCTGGACGGGTCGTCGGAGGCCCGGCATGATGGCCGCGCTCGCCAGAGGGGACAAGCCGCATCGTGACCCACCAGATCTTCGCCGCCGATTATCGGGATCAACCGTATTGGTGGGACGACGCGCCGCGCCCCGCGCCCTCGACCGAGGCTCCGCCGGCCAAGGTCGATGTGCTGGTGATCGGCTCCGGCTACACCGGGCTGATGGCGGCGCGGGAGACCGCTCTCGGCGGCCGCAGCACGCTGGTGATCGACGCCAAGGACGCCGGCTTCGGCTGCTCCAGCCGCAACGGCGGCCAGGTCTCGACCAGCATCAAGCCCGACCTCGCCACCCTCTCCGGCCGCTACAACCAGGAGATCGGCTTCGGCATCCGCAAGGAGGGGATCAATGCGCTCGACTATATCTCCGCGCTGATCGAAGGCGAGAAGCTCGACTGCGACTGGCGCCGGGTCGGGCGCTTCCACGCCGCGCATAACCCGAAGCAATACGAGCATCTCGCCGAATATCCGAAGTCGCAGCCCAAGGGCCTCGAGATCCCGATGGAGGTGGTGCCCGCCGCCGAGCAGCGCCGCGAGATCGGCAGCGACTACTACCACGGCGGCATCGTCTATCCGCGGCATGCCTCGCTCCATCCCGGCAAGTTCCACCTGGAGATGCTGCGCATCGCAAAGGCGGCCGGCGTGCAGGTGATCGACCACTGCCCGGCGACGACGATCGAGCGCGACGGCAGCGGCTTCCGCGTCGTCACCGCGAAGGGCACCGTCGCGGCGCGCGACGTCGTCGTCGCCAGCAACGGCTATTCCGGGCCGATGACGCCCTGGCAGCGCCGCCGCGTGATCCCGATCGGCAGCTACATCATCGCCACCGAGCCCTGGCCGAAGGAGAAGATGCTGGCGCTGCTGCCGAACGATCGCGTTCTCAGCGACACGCGAAAGCTCGTCTTCTACTACCGGCTCTCGCCGGACCAGCGCCGCATGGTGTTCGGCGGGCGCGTCGCCTATATGGAGAACGACCCCCGGGTGAGCGCGCCGCGGCTCCATGCCTGGATGCGTTTGATCTTTCCGGAGCTCAGCACGGCCAAGGTGACGCACAGCTGGATGGGCTACGTCGCCTATACCTTCGACACCCTGCCGCATATCGGTAAGCAGGACGGGCTCTATTACGCCATGGGCTATTGCGGCTCCGGGATCTCGCTCGCGACCTATTTCGGCGCCCGCATCGGCCAGCAGGTGCTGGGCAAGGCCGAGGGCCGGACGCCGCTCGACAACATCCCCTTCCCGACCCGGCCGCTTTATTCCGGCAATCCCTGGTTCCTGGCGCCGTCGATCTTTTACTATCAGCTGCGGGACAAGCTGCCGATCTGAGGGGGGCTATCGCCGTTCCTTGAAAAACACCCGCAGCAGTTCGGCGCTCCTGCCCTCGCCGCTGCCGCTCATGACTTCGGGGCGGTGGTGGCAGGTGGGCAAGGTGAAGATGCGGGGGCCGTGCTCGACGCCGCCGCCCTTGGGGTCGCGGGCGGCGAAGTAGAGGCGGCGGAGGCGCGCGAAGGAGACGGCGGTCGCGCACATCGGGCAAGGCTCGAGCGTCACGTAGAGGTCGGCGAAGGGCAGCCGCTTCTCCTTGCGGCCGGTCGCGACCGCGCGGATCACCAGCATCTCGGCATGAGCGGTCGGGTCGTGCAGCTCCTCGACCCGGTTGTGGTCGGCAGCCAGCACCTCGCCGGAGCCGCCGTCCACCAGCACGGCGCCGATCGGCACCTCGCCCCGGTCCCGCGCCGCCTCGGCCTGGCGGAAGGCGAGGTCCATATAGTCGATGATATGGCGTTCGGCGGGCGTGGCGCTCATACCGGCACTTGAGCCGCCGCATGGCCGGCGGTCAAGCGCCGCCTTGTCCGGAGCCCGCCCTTGCACTAGCTTCCAGGCGCGAAGGAGCCATCATGAATCAACCGCTTATCGGCCTCACCCTGGACTCGGACGAAGGTCAGGGTCTCACCAGGACCGCGCGCTACGGCCTGAAGGCCAATTACTGCGAGGCGATCACAGGGGCCGGCGGCATGCCGGTCGGCCTGCCCCACGCGCCGGAATCGGTCGAGGCCTATGCGGACACGCTGGACGCGCTGGTGGTCACGGGGGGCGCCTTCGACATCGATCCCGCCATGTTCGGCGCCGAAGCGAAGCATGCCACCGTCACCCTGAAGCCGGGCCGCACCAATTTCGAGCTGGCGATGACCCAGGCGATGCTGAAGCGGAAGAAGCCGGTGCTCGGCATCTGCGGCGGCGAGCAGCTCCTGAACGTGATCCTGGGCGGCACCCTCATCCAGCACATCGAGGACGAGGTCTCGGACTCGCTGCTGCACGAGCAGCCCAATCCGCGGGACGAGCCCGGCCATGCGGTGAAGGTGACGCCCGGCTCGCTGCTGCACAAGATCAGCGGCGCCGCCGAGATCAAGGTCAACAGCGCCCATCACCAGGCGGTGAAATCGGTCGGCCCCGGCGTGGTCGTGAATGCCGTCGCCGCCGACGGCGTCATCGAGGGGATCGAGGATCCGCGCCTCCCCTTCTGCATCGGCGTGCAATGGCATCCCGAGTTCCGCATCACCGAGGGCGACCGCAAGCTCTTCCAGGCGTTCATCGCGGCAGCCGGCAAGAAATGAGCGAAAATGGCGGCGACTGAATCCGGGGGCGAGCGCATCGCCAAGGCGATGGCCCGTGCCGGACTCTGCTCCAGGCGCGAGGCGGAGGCCTGGATCGCCGCGGGCCGGGTCAAGGTCAACGGCCAGAAGCTGACCTCGCCGGCGCTGAACGTGACGGC
>DATKMF010000197.1:0-2509 GCA_035542015.1 Candidatus Cybelea sp. | reverse complement strand
CGCGACGAAGTGCTTGGCGATCGCGGCGGGGTCGGGGATCTGGCGCTGGAACCAGGCCCGGGCGCTCGCCGCATTGGCCATGGTCTCCTGGGTGGTGAAGGTCTTCGAGGAGATGACGAACAGGGTCTCGTCCGCCGCGGCACCGGCGAGCGCGGTCTCGAGATGCGCGACATCGACATTGGAGACGAAATGCATCTCAAGCCGCGGATGGCGATAGGGCCGCAAGGCCGCCGTCACCATCTTCGGCCCGAGATCGGAGCCGCCGATGCCGATATTGATCACCCGTCGGATCGGCTTCCCGGTGGCGCCGAGCCAGGTGCCGTCGCGCACTCCGTCGGCGAAGGTCCGCATGCGCTGCTGAACGGCCAGGATCCCCGGCATGATGTCGCGGCCATCGACCATCACCGCGCCACTCGGATTGCGCAGCGCCATGTGCTGCACCGCGCGGTCCTCGCTGGTGTTGATGTGCTCGCCGCCGAACAGGCGATCGCGCCAGGCTTCGACCTGGCAGCTCTTGGCGAGGTCGTGCAGCAGCTTCAGGTCGGCGACCTCGATCAGGTTCTTCGAGTAGTCGATCACGAATTGATCGAGCTGCAGCGAGAAGTTTTGGAACCGGTTGGGATCGCGGGCGAAGAGGTCGCGGAGGTGCAGATTGCGCCAGGCCTCGCGCCGGGCGGCGAGCTTCTTCCAGAGCGGATTCTCGGTTGGCGTGGTCATCGCGCCACCCGCCGGTCGATCACGCCGTCGCGCCAGAGATGGAGGTTGGTGAGGGTCCGCTCGGCGTAACGCATGCGCCAGGAGAGCATGCGCTGGGCGCAGTCGAGCACTTGACCGGCATGGGCGGGATCGGCGGCGAGGTTCTCCATCTCGTCGGGATCGTTCTCGAGATCGAAGAGCAGCGGCGGCAAGGTCGCGAAGTGGACGTACTTCCAGCGCTTGCCGCGCAGGATGGCCAGCTGGCAATCGTCCGGGGCGAGGCCGATCGCCTGCTCGGCGTCGAAGCCTTCGAGGTTGGGCGTGGTGCGGAAGTCGAGCTCCATATGTGCCTCCTCACGCCAGGTCTTGGGCGCGCCGCCCTCGATGAAGGGCAGCAGGGAATGGCCGTCGCATTCGCTGGGGATATCCTGCCCCAGCCAGTCGAGGATGGTCGGCATGACGTCGATCGATTCCGAGAAGACGTCGATCTGCTTGCCGCGGCCGGCATCGGCCTCGCGGCGCGGGTCGCGGATGATGAGAGGGATATGGAAGCTCTGGTCGAAATAGAGCTCCTTGCCCCAGGTGTAGTGGTCGCCGCCCATCTCGCCATGGTCGCAGGTGAAGACAATGAGGGTGTGGTCGTACTCGCCGGTCGCCTTCAGATGCGCGACCAGCCGGCCCACCGCGTCATCGACCTCGTTGATCATCCCGTAGTAACAGGCCCGCGTCTGTCTCAGTTCCAAGTCCGACATGGTGACGAAGTTGTTCGGGTTGTGCTCGTCATAGCTCTTGCGGGTCTGGAGGCAGTCGATCCAGTGCTTGAGGTACGGATGCTGCGCCGATTCTTGCGCCGGCGTCGGCCGGCGCTTCGGAAATGGCACCGTCGCCGGGTCGTAGAGCGCATTGTAGGGCTCCGGGCAGACCACCGGCGGATGCGGGCGCAGGAACACGCAATGCATGAACCAGTCGGTATTGGTGCGCCCCTTCAACCAGTCGATCACCAGGTCGGCCATGTAGTTGGTGTCGCTGTCCTCGGCGCGGAAGAAGGTCGGCTTGTAACAGTGGCCGCGCCCGGCTGGCAGCGGGATGTCCTGCGGCTTGTAGACATCGGCGCGGCCGCTGAACGCATACCCCTTGTGATGCAGGTCGGTGATCCAGGCCGTCATGTAGTCCTGGAAGATCATTCCGATGTGATAGCCCGGCATCGGCCCTTCATAGGTGCGGAGCGCCGGATCGTTCGGGTGCCGGCCGCGCGGGTCGGCGCTGGTGTCGGTGTAGCCGAAGAGCGTCGGCTCGTAACCGATCTTGCGCACTTCCTTGGCGAGGTTGCCGTGGCGTGAATCGAGCGGCGTGCCGTTCCGCCCGGAGCGGTGGTTCATCAGATAGAGGCCGGTGTTGAGGCTGGTGCGCGCGGGGCCGCACGGCGCACAGACGGTGTAATGCCGCTTGAACAAGGTGGCCTCGGCTGCAAGCGCATCGAGATGCGGCGTCTTCACCACCGGATGCCCGACCGCGGAGAGGCATTCGGCGCGCCATTGGTCGGCGGAGATGAAGAGAACCTTGCGAGGCTGGTGCTGTTGCGGGCGCGGGCCGGACATCGATTCTGTCACTCCGATCTGGGCTCTGGATCTTGAGGCGCGCGACCTTAGCGGCGTTCCGATCACGTTGCGATGCGCATTCTGCGTGTAACGAAGTTGAAATCGATATGCAACAACCCGGGTCTATGGTCCGCCCCGCCGCGCCTGGCGGGGACCGCGGGCGGGGCATCCCAGACAAGGAGACCATAGATGACTGACTCGACGAGAGCCCGTGT
>DATKMF010000196.1:0-3028 GCA_035542015.1 Candidatus Cybelea sp. | reverse complement strand
GCGAGCTGGCGGTCGGCGCAGAGCTTGACGATCAGGGCGCGGAACAGCTGGTCGTCGGGCGGCAGCACGCTCACCACCGGCAGCGCGCGCAGCCGCGAGCGCAGGTCCTTGAGCTCGATCTCGAGCGCCGTCGGCACCTCGCGTGCGGTGATCAGCACGAAGGCCGCATCCTCGCGCGCGAGATTGAGCAAATGGAACAAGGCGCGCTCGTCGAAATCGCCGGCGCGCAGGTCCTCAACGACCAGCGCGCCGGTCGCGAGCGAGGCGGGGACGTTGGAGGCGGCCAGCACATGCGCTGCGGTGATGCGCGCGCCCGACGTGTCGGCCCAGATCGCGGCGAGATGGCTCTTGCCGGCACCGTCGGGCCCTGCGAGCCACATGGTGCGGCTGGGCCATTCCGGCCAGGCCTCGATCAGCGCGAGCGCTGCCTCATTGGCAGGACCTTCCAGAAAATTGTCGCGCGTCAGGCTCTCTTCGTGCGGCAACACAAAGGCCAGCTGACGCGGATGAACGGCCACGCAACAATCTCCCAAAGCCGGACGAAGCGGCCGTTCGACGACACCAGGATCGCTGGATCACCTGCCGTCGATCGTGCTCATGTGGCGTGCCCATTCCACCAGATAAAGGGACACGGATGCCAGCGAAAACACCGTGACGATGCCCATCAGGATGGCATCATAAGGGCCGGGCGAAAAGCCGAAGGCAAGCGAGGCCAGCACGAGTGCTGCAAGCGCAACCTGAGCGACCGTATTGATCTTCGACACCATCAGGGGCTTCATCGGCATGGGATTGCCGAACAGCCAGGACACCATCACGGCCGAGACGATCATGATGTCGCGCGACACCACGAGGATCACGAGCCAGCGCGGAACGGCGCCCCAGATCCCGAGCGCCATGTAGATCGACACCAGAAGCGCCTTGTCGGCGAGCGGATCGAGCATGGCGCCAAGCGCGCTCGCCATGTTGAAGCGCTTGGCGAGAAAGCCGTCGATCGCGTCGCTCACGCCGGCAATGACGAACGCCGTGAAGGCGATTTCCATTTGGCTCGAGGCGATCGCCCAGACGACGATCGGGACCAGCAGGATGCGGCCCAGGGTAATGATGTTCGGAATACTCACGCGGCGCTTCCCGGCAACCCGCCCGTACGACTTGCGAGCCGGCTCGTTGGAAGGCCCGAGCCGCTCGTTATCTACATAGTACACGCTTGGCCTGCTTGCGAGCCATTGCGCGGGAGCGAAATCCGACGTAACCCAGCCCAAAACCTGTTGGATTGTCCATGACCGAGCGCAAGAACGGCCTCACTTACGCGGATTCGGGCGTCGATATCGATGCCGGGAACCGGCTCGTCGACCTCATCAAGCCGCTGGTGCGCGCGACGGCGCGCCCGGGCGCCGATGCGGTGATCGGCGGATTCGGCGGCTTGTTCGATCCGAAGGCGGCGGGCTTCAAAGACCCCGTGCTGGTGGGGGCGACCGACGGCGTCGGCACCAAGATCATGGTCGCGATCGAAGCCGGCCTGCATGCGGGGATCGGCATCGACCTCGTTGCGATGAGCGTCAACGACCTCGTGGTGCAGGGCGCCGAGCCGCTGTTCTTTCTCGACTATTTCGCCTGCGGCAAGCTCGAGCCGGACGCGACCGCGGCCATCGTCGCCGGCATTGCCGAGGCCTGCCGCGAATCGGGCTGTGCCCTGATCGGCGGCGAGACCGCGGAAATGCCGGGGCTTTACAGGGACGGCGACTACGATCTCGCAGGCTTTGCGGTGGGCGCGGCCGAGCGCGGCCGGCTTTTGCCGCGGGGCGATATCGAGGCGGGCGACGCGGTGATCGGGCTTTCCTCCTCCGGCGTCCATTCCAACGGCTTCTCGCTGGTGCGCAAGATCGTCGCGAATTCGAAGCTGGCGCTCGATGCGCCGGCGCCGTTCGCGCCTGTCATGACGCTCGGCGGCGCGCTGCTTACCCCGACCAAGCTCTATGTCAAATCGTGCTTGCGCGCGATCCGCGAGACGGGTGCGGTGAAGGGGCTGGCGCACATCACCGGCGGCGGCTTCACCGACAACATTCCCCGCGTATTGCCCAAGCATCTCGGCGTCGGCATCGATCTGGCGCGCGTGCCGGTGCTGCCGGTGTTCAAATGGCTCGCCGAGCAGGGCGGCATAGCCGAGCTCGAACTGCTCAGGACCTTCAACTGCGGCATCGGCATGATCGCGATCGTCAGGCAGGATGCGGTCGATGCGGTCAGCGAGGTGTTTGTCGCAAGCGGCGAGACCGTCACGCTGCTCGGCGAGGTGATCGCGGCCGCGGGCGAGCATCGCGTCGTCTATAACGGCCATCTCGATCTTGCGAGGTGAGGCCATGAAGCCCGAGGCCAAGCGCCGCGTCGCGATCCTCATTTCCGGCCGCGGGTCGAACATGGCCGCGCTGCTCAAGGCTGCGGCGGAGGCGGATTTCCCGGCCGAGATCGCCGTCGTCGTGTCCAACCGCGCCGATGCGGCGGGGCTGGAAAAGGCCAGCGCTGCGGGGGCGCCCGTGGTGGTCGTCGAGAGCAAGCCGTTCGGCAAGGACCGCGCGGGCTTTGAAATGGCGCTGCAGGCGGTGCTCGATGCGCGCGGGGTCGAGCTGATCTGCCTTGCCGGCTTCATGCGGCTGTTCACGGCGGAGTTCGTTGAGCGCTGGCATGGGAAGATGCTCAACATCCATCCCTCGCTGCTGCCGTCCTTCCCCGGGCTCGATCCGCATGGCCAGGCGCTGCGTGCGGGCGTGAAGATCTCCGGCGCCACGGTCCATTTCGTCATCCCCGAGACCGATGCCGGCCCGATCCTGATGCAGGGCGCGGTCTCCGTCAGCGATCACGACACGCCCGACACGCTGTCGGAGCGCATTCTCGAGGTCGAGCACCGTATCTATCCGGATGCGCTGAGGCTGCTCGCCAGCGGCCAGGTGCAGATCGAAGGCGAGGTCTGCAAGACCACGGCAAGCGCCGCCTCCGGCAATTTCCTGATCTCGCCGGTGGTTGAGCTGGAATGAAA
>DATKMF010000195.1:0-14464 GCA_035542015.1 Candidatus Cybelea sp. | reverse complement strand
GCGCGATGTCGGCGGTCTTCAGCTTGACCTCGGTGTCGTATTTGGCGCCGGCATCGCTCGGCAGGGTCTTCCAGTAGGAGACGGCCTGCTCCCAGGCGCCGGCCTTGGGCGACATCGGGCGGCCCTTGAGATATTCGAACGTGGTCTCGTCGGGCGCGATCAGGCCGGCGCGGGCGCCGCCCTCGATCGACATGTTGCAGACCGTCATGCGGCCTTCCATGGAGAGGCCGCGGATCGCATCGCCGGCATATTCGATGACGTAGCCCGTGCCGCCCGCGGTGCCGATCCTGCCGATGATGGCGAGCACGATGTCCTTGGCGCCGACGCCCATGCCCAGCTTGCCCTCGACCGAGATGCGCATGTTCTTCGCCGGGCGCTGGATCAGCGTCTGGGTGGCGAGCACATGCTCGACTTCCGAGGTGCCGATGCCGAAGGCCAGCGCCCCGAAGGCGCCATGGGTCGCCGTGTGGGAATCGCCGCAGACGATGGTGGTGCCGGGCTGGGTCAGGCCCTGCTCCGGGCCGATGATATGGACGATGCCCTGGCGCACGTCGTCCATGGAGAAATAGGGGATGCCGAAATCGCGGCAGTTGGCCTCGAGCGTCTCGACCTGGATCCGGCTCTCCTCCTCGGTGATGCCCTTGGAGCGGTCGGTGGTCGGCACGTTGTGGTCGGCGACCGCGAGCGTCGCATTCGGCCGATGCACCCGCCGCCCGCTGGTACGCAGACCCTCGAAGGCCTGGGGCGAGGTCACCTCATGCACCAGATGGCGGTCGATATAGATCAGGCAGGTGCCGTCATCCTGGCGATGCACCAGATGGTTCTGCCAGATCTTGTCGAACAGGGTCTTCGGCTGGGTCATGGAAGGCTGGGTCATGGGCGGGTGGGGTCCAAGTTCACGATGGATAGATCGAGCGACCCCTCACCCAACTCCGGGTAAGCTCGGCCTCACGGCCTCGCCAACCCTTCGTAACCCTCTCCCTCAAGGGGAGAGGGAAGGCAGGGGACGACCACTCGGTCCAAAACCCTCTCCCGCCGGTTTGTCGGCCTTCGCCGACGGGGAGGGAGAGGGTTGGGTGAGGGGTCGAAGACTGCCTCAGTATTTGGCACGTGCTTCAAGGGTCAAGCACGCTCGTGGCAGTGCAGCCATGAGCGGAGCGCTTAACAGGCGAGCGGGGAGCGTAGCAAGCCTTACTCGCCGGCCTCGGCGGTGCCGGTCTCGCGCTCGGAGATGCGGGCGGCCTTGCCGCGGCGGCCGCGGAGGTAATAGAGCTTGGCCCGGCGCACGTCGCCCGAGCGGATGACCTCGACCGAGGTCAGGCGCGGCGAATAGAGCGGGAACACGCGCTCGACACCCTCGCCGTAGGAAATCTTGCGCACGGTGAAGGAGGAGTTGAGCCCGGCATTCTTGCGGGCGATGACCACGCCTTCGAAGGCCTGCACGCGCTCGCGGTCGCCCTCGACCACCTTCACGTTGACCTTCACGGTGTCGCCGGGGCGGAACGCCGGCAGCTTGGCGGTCTCGCGCAGCTTGGCGACCGACGCCTCTTCGATCTTCTTCAGGGTGCTCATCTCAGTCTTCCTTTCGTCTCACTCATCTTGCTCTTCTCATAGGCATCCCAGAGATCGGGACGCCGCGATTTCGTCGCTGCCTCGGCCTCGGCCAAACGCCAGGCCTTGATCCTCTCGTGGTGACCGGAGAGCAGCACCTCCGGCACCGGCATTCCCTTCCATTCCGCGGGCCGCGTGTAGTGCGGATATTCCAGCAGGCCCCGCTCGAAACTCTCCTCCTCCAGCGTCTCCGCGGCGCCCATGACGCCGGGCAGGAGGCGCACGCAGGCATCGATCACCGCCAGTGCCGCCGGCTCGCCGCCCGAGAGGACGATGTCGCCGAGACTCACTTCCACGAGGCCCCGCGCCGCGATCACCCGCTCGTCCAGCCCTTCGTAGCGGCCGCAGAGCAGCACGAGGCCCGGCCCTTGGGCCCAATCCCGCACCAGCGCCTGGTCGACCCGCCGTCCGCGCGGCGTGAGATAGATCGCCGGAGCCCCGAAACGTCCATCGGGGCCGTCGCGCGTCGCCGCTTCCAGCGCCGCATCGACCACATCCGGCCGCATCACCATTCCCGGCCCGCCGCCGAACGGCGTGTCATCGACGGTCCGGTGCTTGTCGGTGGCGAAGCTCCGGATGTCCGAAGTCTCCAGCCGCCACTTCCCTTCCTGGAGCGCCTTGCCCGCGAGGCTCTGCCCCAGCGGGCCCGGGAACATCTCCGGGAAGAGCGTCAGCACCCGCGCCGTCCAGATGCGCGCCTCAGTCACCTCCCTCATCCTTGTTGGGCGCCGTGAAGAAATCACCCGGCAGTGCGATCACGATCCGGCCGGCCTTGAGATCCACCATCGGCACGAAGCCGTCGGTGAAGGGCAGATCGAAGCCGCCGGCCGCGCCGCCGCCGATCGAGAGCATCGGCCCCGCGCCGTAGTCCTCGACCGCGGTGACCTTGCCGTAGTGCTCCCCACTCTGGTCCTCGACGCCAAGGCCGACGAGATCGGTGACGTAGAACTCGTCCGCGGCCTCGATCTCCGGCAGGGCCTCGCGCGGCGCATAGAGCCGGCGACCTTTCAGCGCCTCGGCGGCGTTGCGGTCGGCGATGCCGTCGATCCGCGCGATCACGATCGAATCCTTCGCCGCCTTGGAGGCGAGCTTCAGCGCGAAGGCTCGGCCCCTCTCGTCATAGAGCGGACCATAGGCGGCGATCGCCAGGGGATCGGCGGTGAAGGATTTCACCTTCACCTCGCCCTTGACGCCATGCACGCCCGCGATCGCGCCCATCAGGATCATGCGCTTCTCGTCCGCCATCGCCTCTCAAGCCGGCGCGCGATCAGCTCGCGGGCGACTCGGCAGCCGCTGGGGCGGCCTTCGCCGCGGCATCGGCCTGGGCCTTGGCGCGCTCCTGCGCTTTCGCCTTCGGCAGATGCTGCCTGGTCTGCTCGTGCCGCTTCGGCTCGCCCATCAGGCCGGCCTTGGCGAAGAAGTGCTGCACGCGCTCGGTCGGCAGCGCGCCCTTCGACAGCCAGTACTTGGCGCGCTCGGTGTCGAGCACGATGCGGCCGGCATCGTCCTTGGCCAGCATCGGGTTATAGGAGCCGATGCGCTCCACGAACTTGCCGTCACGGGCGAAGCGGCTCTCCGCCACCACGATACGGTAGAAGGGGCGCTTCTTCGCGCCGCCGCGGGCCAGACGAATCTTCAATGACATGCTGCTGGTTCTCCTGTTGAACGTCTATCTGCGGGATTTGGTCTTGGCTTTGGCCTTCTTGGCCTTGGCCTTGGGTTTCGCGGGCGACTTCGCCTTCGCTTCCGGCTTGTGGCAGCAAGCCTCGATGCGATGGCCGTCGGGATCGATCAGGAAGGCGCCGTAATAGTTGGGGTGGTAGTGCGGGCGCAGGCCCGGGCCACCGTTATCGGTGGCGCCGTGCTTCAGCGCCGCCTTGTAGAAGGCATCGACCGACTTGCGGTCGGGCGCGGTGAAGGCGGTATGGGTGCCGGCACCCTGGATCGGGCCTGAATATCCGGGTGTGCCGATCCAGAAGAATGGCTTGCCCGGAACGCCGAAGCCGGCGTTCTCCTCCCAGGTCATGATCAGCTTGAAGCCCAGCGGCTTCAGCACGGCCTTGTAGAAGGCCACCGAACGCTTGAAGTCGGAAACGCCCAACGAGACGTGGTCGATCATCGCATACCCCCCATTCCGCCGAATCCACCGGCACCGGGCCCACCCTTCATGAGGGCGGACAATCCATGGCGCATCAGCCCCTTCTGGCCGAGCTTGGAGACCTGCTTCAGCATCCGCGCCATCTCCATATGCTGCTTCAGGAGCTTGTTCACCTCCTGCACCTGGACACCGGAGCCCTTGGCGATGCGGTTCTTGCGCGACGCCTTGATGAGATCCGGGTTGCGGCGCTCCTTCGGCGTCATCGAGGCGATGATGGCGAGCGAGCGCTTCACGTGGCGCTCATCGACCTTGCCCTCGATCTGCTTCTGGATCTTGGCGATGCCGGGCAGCATGCCCATCACGCCGGAGAGACCGCCCATCTTCTGCAGCTGCTTCAGCTGCGAGGCCATGTCGTCGAGATCGAACTGGCCCTTCTGCATCTTCTTGGCGAGACGCTCGGCCTCGTCGGCCTCGGTCGTCTCGATCGCCTTCTCGACCAGGCTGACGATGTCGCCCATGCCGAGGATGCGGCCGGCCAGGCGATCGGCGTGGAAGTCCTCGAGCGCGTCGAGCTTCTCTCCGGTGCCCAGCAGCTTGATCGGCGCGCCGGCGATGGCGCGCATGGAGAGTGCCGCACCGCCTCTTGCATCGCCGTCGATCCGGGTCAGCACGATGCCGGTGACGCCGACCTTCTCCTTGAAGGACTTGGCGACGGTGACCGCGTCCTGTCCGGTCATCGCATCGGCGACCAGCAGGCTCTCATGCGGCTTGACGGCATCGCGCACCGCCGCCACTTCCGCCATCAGCTCCTCGTCGATGGCGAGGCGGCCGGCGGTGTCGAGCATGACGACGTCGAAGCCTTCGAGGCGGCCGGTCTGCATCGCGCGCTTGGCAATCGCGACCGGCGGCTCGCCGGGGACGATGTTCAAGGTGCGGACCAGGGTCTGCTCGCCCAATACGGCGAGCTGCTGCTGGGCCGCCGGACGCCGCACGTCGAGCGACGCCATCAGCACCTTCTTGCCCTGCTTCTCGGTGAGGCGCTTGGCGATCTTCGCCGTCGTCGTGGTCTTGCCCGAGCCTTGGAGACCCAGCATCAGCACCGGCACCGGCGCCGGCGCATTGAGATCGAGACCGGGCTCCTGCTGCTCGCCCGCGGAGAGGGTGCGGATGAGCTCGTCATGGACGAGCTTCACCACCATCTGGCCCGGCGTCACCGATTTGACGACCTTCTCGCCGACCGCGCCGACGCGGACCCGTTCGACGAAGTCCTTCACCACCGGAAGCGCCACGTCGGCTTCGAGCAGCGCCACGCGGACCTCGCGCAGCGCCTCGTCGACATCGCCTTCGCTCAGCGCGCCGCGCCGGGTCAGCTTGTCGAAGACACCGCTCAGGCGTTCGGAGAGCTTCTCGAACATTCAGGGTCCAATCCCAAAGCAAATCGGCGCCCGCGCACGAAACTCGTGGGCGGACGGAGCCCCTCGGGGCCAACGGCTCAACAATTCCGGGTCAAGCGGCCGGGAAACTAGGCGCTCACCGGCCGCGAGTCAATCCCGCGCCTGCGGGAGGAAACGATCGGAAAGACAGAGGCTTAGTTGACGCCTACTGCTGATGCCACTGCATCCAGGCGGGCCAGGCGGGATTGACCGGCTCGGCATCGGCGGGATCGGGTGGCGGCAGGAGGACGGGGTGGGCGCTGCCGTTGCCGTTACTTTGCACGTTGACCTCGGTTCCGCCGGCGGCGGCCGCGTTGCCGAAGTTCTCCACCGTCGTGTCGGGATCGGCGAACTGGCTGCTCGTGCCTCCTCCACTCGGCGCCGGGTCGGTGGACCAAGCGAGGGCTGACCCCGCAGCAAGGCCGAGGGCAAGGCCGCTGGCGGCCAAGATTGAGAGCGCGCGCGTCATAACGAAGCTCCTTCTACGCTGCCACAACCTAGCTCGCGTCGCCGCTTCCCGCAACTCACCTTAACCGCAGTCAGCAAGCTAACACCTTCATTTGACGGTCATATTTTGGGGATGATCCGAATTTGGTTGCATTTCCCCGACTCCCGCGGTGAAGATGCCGGCTCCTTTCATCCCAGGGGACCCCAGCGGCGCTTGTGCCGTGACGGGCGGGAGACGGGAATGACGAGACGATGGATGGCGGGCGCCGCGCTGCTCGGCGGGCTCGTGGTGCAGCTGACGACCAATGGGAGCACGGGTGCGCGCGCCGAAGACCTGCGCGATCAGCCGCTCGCCCAGATCGAGCAGCTGGCCGACGCCGGCCGCGCCGATGCGCAGCGCGAGCTCGGCATCCGCTACGGCCAAGGCACGGGCCTCGCCCAGGACTACGGCTTCGCCCGGACCTGGAGCGCCAAAGCGGCGGCCCAAGGCGATCCCTGGGCGATGCGGATCATGGGCCTCATCTATCTGAACGGGCTCGGCGTCGATGCCGATCGCTTCAAGGCGCTCAACTACTTCAAGCGCGCGGCCGACGCCGGCGAGATGTTCGCCCAGTACAACCTCGCCGTCATCTACTACGACGGCGACATGGGCGAGCAGAGCTATGCCAAGGCGCTCGAATGGTATCGCCGCTCGGCCGACCAGGGGAACGCCAAGGCCCAACACAATCTCGGCCTGATGCTGGCCAACGGCATCGGCACGGCGCCCGACAAGGTCGAGGCCTACAAGTGGTTCGAGCTCTCGGGCAGCAGCGATGCGGCCGCAGCGACCACGGAGATGCAGTCGCTGGTGCCGAGCATGAGCAGCAACGAGATCGCCGAAGCGCAGCAGCGCGCCGAGACCTGGCATCCCAATTTCGAGTGGATGCCGTAAGCCGCGCTCAGGCGGCCGGCGGCAGCCGCGTCTGCGTCGTCGCCACCGCGGTGCCGGTGGCGCGCACTTCCGGCGGGCGGCGGCGCAAAGTATGCAGCTCGATGCGCGCATCTTCGAGCTCGCGCTTGGCGGCGCGAAGCTGGCGCCGCCGCTTGGCCCCGGTGAACCACATCACCACGACGCCGAACAGGAAGCCGAACAGGATCAGCAGCAGCGTCAGCAGGAAGAGCGGGATGTTCGGCGCCCAGGGCAGCGGCCAGAGCTCGACGCCGACCGGAGCGCGGTTGTTGACCGCGAACAGGGTCACGATCGCGATGATCGCCAGCGTCACAATCCAGCCGAAGAAACGACGCATCGGGACTCCAGCTTGATCACCAGGGAGACGTCTCGTCTAATTCCACCCGTCGAGGATGGCAAGCCGAACGGTGTCGCGCCTCCCACAGGGATGCGCCGCGAGAGGCAAGCGACACGACAGGCATGCGCCTCGATTTCACACGGCGAATTTGTCGAAGGCTTCCGCCGAACCTACTCGCCGCTGCCGGAAGCCGTGCCCTTGCTCGGGATCGGTGCCGGTTCGGGCGCTTTGGCCGGGGTTGGCGCGGTCTCGCTGCGCGGCGCATTCAGGCGATCGCGTAACTCTTTGCCGGTCTTGAAGAATGGGACCACCTTCTGATCGACCGCGACGGTCTCGCCGGTGCGCGGGTTGCGACCCTTGCGTGCCTCGCGCTGCTTCACGGAGAAGGCGCCGAAGCCGCGAAGCTCGACACGATCACGCTTTGCCAATGCGTTGGTGATCTCTTCGAAGATCGTGGTGACGATACGCTCGACATCCCGATGATAGAGATGCGGATTAAGCTCCCCGATCCGCAGGATAAGTTCAGATTTCGTCATCCTGTTCCCCGCACGCCCAGCGCGGCTCGTGATCGAGGCCGCAACCGGCTTCCCCTCGTCACCCGCCGCCCGGTCGCCCGGCAGGTTTCAAAAGCGTGCCAAGGGAATCGGGCGCCGTCAAGGATAAGTCGCTCATTTTAATACGTTTTTCCAGCGGGACCCGGGATTCGGACAAGAAAAAGGGCCGGAGGGTCACCCCATCCGGCCCAAATTCACGATTTTGGTAATTTTATTGCGCGATTCTTGAGTACCGTTCCTACTCGGTCGCCCCTTATTCGGCGTCTTCCTTCTTGCCCTTCTTGGCCTTGGAAAGCGCGGCGCCGAGGATGTCGCCCAGGCTGGCGCCGGAATCGGACGAGCCGTATTCCGCCATCGCCTGCTTGTCCTCCTCGACCTCGCGCGCCTTGATCGAGAGCGAGACCTTGCGCGACTTCGGATCGATCTGGGTGATCTTGGCATCGACCTTCTCGCCGACCGCGAAGCGATCGGGCCGCTGCTCGGAGCGCTCGCGCGAGAGATCCGACTTCTTGATGAAGCCGGTGACGCCCTCGCCGACCGCGACCTCGATGCCGCCCTCGGTGATCTGCGTGACCGTGCAGGTGACGACCTCGCCCTTCTTCAGCGCGGTCGCCGCTTCCGCGAAGTTGTCCTTCTTCAGCTGCTTGATGCCGAGCGAGATACGCTCCTTCTCGACATCGACGTCGAGCAGCTTCACCTTCACCACGTCGCCCTTCTTGTAGTCCTGCACCGCCTCCTCGCCGGGCTTCTCCCAGTCGAGGTCGGAGAGGTGGACCATGCCGTCGATCTCCGGCGTCAGGCCGACGAAGAGGCCGAACTCGGTGATGTTCTTCACCTCGCCCTCGAGCTCCGAGCCGACCGGATGCTTCTCGAGGAAGCCCGACCACGGATTCTCCAGGCACTGCTTCAGGCCGAGCGAGATGCGGCGCTTCACCGGATCGACGTCGAGCACCATCACCTCGACCTCCTGGCTGGTCGAGACGATCTTGCCCGGATGCACGTTCTTCTTGGTCCAGCTCATTTCGGACACGTGCACGAGACCCTCGATGCCCGGCTCCAGCTCCACGAAGGCGCCGTAGTCGGTGATGTTGGTGACGCGGCCCTTGAAGCGGGCACCCACCGGATACTTCGCCTGCACGCCCTCCCAGGGATCCGCCTCGAGCTGCTTCATGCCGAGGCTGATGCGCTGGGTCTCGGGGTTGAAGCGCACGACCTGGACGCTGACGGTCTGGCCGATATGCAGCGCCTCCGAGGGATGGTTGATGCGGCGCCAGGCGATGTCGGTGACGTGCAGCAGGCCATCGACGCCGCCGAGATCCACGAACGCACCGTAATCGGTGATGTTCTTGACCACGCCCTGCAGCACCTGGCCTTCCTTGAGGTTCGCAACCAGCTCGTTGCGGGCCTCGGCGCGGCTCTCCTCGAGCACGGCGCGGCGGGAGACCACGATGTTGCCGCGGGCGCGGTCCATCTTCAGGATCTGGAACGGCTGCGGCGTGCCCATCAGCGGGCCGACGTCGCGCACCGGGCGGATGTCCACCTGCGAGCCGGGGAGGAAGGCGACGGCGCCGTTCAAGTCGACGGTGAAGCCGCCCTTCACCCGGCCGAAGATCACGCCGGTGACGCGCTGGTTGTCCTTGAACTGCTTCTCGAGCTGGGTCCAGGCCTCCTCGCGGCGGGCCTTGTCGCGCGAGAGAACGGCCTCGCCGTTCTTGTCTTCCATGCGCTCGAGATAGACCTCGACCACATCGCCGACCTTCAATTCAGGCTTCTGGCCGGGCTGCGCGAATTCCTTCAGCGCGACGCGCCCCTCGGACTTGAGGCCGACATCGACCAGGGCGAACTCGCCTTCGAGCGAGACGACGGTGCCCGAGAGCACGGTTCCTTCCAGGCCCTGGGCGGCACCCAAGGTCTCTTCGAGCAGGGAGGCGAAGTCCTCCTTGCCGGTCTTCTCTTCTTTGCCGATGCGCGCGGCAGCGGATCTAGCCATGGGGGTTCAGTTCCTTTCCAATATCCAGGCCGACCGGTTGTCTCCGGCGGTCTTGAACGGTGAAGCCAAAGCGGCATGTCGCACGACACGCCGCAGCGAAGTCAGTTCCGTGATCTCTGCTCGATGTATTCGATGGCCCGGCGAAACACCTGCTCGGCGTCGAGCGCCGAGGTGTCGATGATGACCGCGTCTTCCGCGGGCCGCATGGGAGCTGTCGAACGGGCCGTATCCCGGGCGTCCCGCTCCCGCATATCCTCCAAAACCCGCGGGTATATAGCCCCCTCGCTGCGGCCTTGCAACTCCTTGAAGCGCCGCTCGGCCCGCGCCTCGTCGGTCGCGGTGATGAAGAATTTAACCATTGCGTCCGGGAGTACCACGGTGCCGATATCCCTTCCATCCAACACCGTCCCGCGCTTGCCGGCGGGGGGATGTGCGGCAAAGCCGCGCTGCCACTCCAGCAAGGCCGCCCGGACCGCCGGAATGACGGCCACTTTGGAGGCCAGCGCACCGGTTCTCTCGGCGCGCAGCTCCGGATCGCCAAGCAGTTCCGGCCTCAGGGCCTTGGCCGCCGCGACGGCGGCCGCGTCGTCCGGCGCGGTCAAGCCCTGGCGCAGCAGGCTGAGCGCCGTGCCGCGATAGAGCGAGCCGGAATCGAGATAGGCGAGGCCATAATGCTCGGCCAGGCGGCGGGCCAGCGTGCCCTTGCCGGCCGCAGCGGGCCCGTCGATCGCGATGACCAGATTCATGCGTTCAACAGGCCGATCCCGGCGCCGAGCCCGTTCATCAGCTCTGTGAAGCCCGGGAAGCTGGTGTCGATCGGACTGCCGTCGTCGATCTCGATGGGCGTCCTGGCGCCCATGCCCATGACCAGGAAGGACATGGCCGGACGATGGTCGAGATTGACGGCGATGCGCGTGCCGCCGTTCGGCGCCTTGCCGGTGCCCCTCACGGTGAGCCAGTCCTTGCCTTCTTCGACCCTGGCGCCGCATGCCGCGAGGCCGCGCGCCATGGCGCCGAGGCGATCGCTCTCCTTCACCCGGAGCTCGGCAAGGCCGAGCATCTTCGTGTCGCCTTCGGCAAAGGCGGCGATCACCGAGAGGATCGGATATTCGTCGATCATCGAGGGCGCGCGCTCCGGCGGCACGGTGACGCCCCTGAGCTTGCCATGCTTCACGTGGAGATCGCCGACCCGCTCGCCCGCTTCGACGCGCTCGTTCTCGATCGCAATATCGGCGCCCATCTCGAGCAGCGTCTCAGTCAGTCCGATGCGATGCGGGTTGAGGCCGACATTCTCGATGGTGACATCGGAGCCCGGCACGATCAGGGCAGCGGCGATCGGGAAGGCCGCGGAGGAAGGATCCCCCGGCACCACGATCCTGCGTCCGGTGAGCTCCGGTTGGCCGGTCAGCGAGACCGCGCGGCCCTCTTTGGTCTCATCGACCACGAGAGTCGCGCCGAAACCCTTCAGCATGAGCTCGGTGTGGTCGCGCGTGGGCTCCGGCTCGATCACCGTGCTGATGCCGGGCGTGTTCAGCGCGGCCAGCAGGATCGCCGACTTCACCTGCGCCGAAGCGACCGGGAGCTTGTAGGTGATCGGCAACGGCTCCTTGGTGCCGATCACCGCGAGCGGCGGACGCCCGCCGGCTCGTGCGATCACCTCGGCACCCATGCGGCGCAACGGCTCGGCGACCCGCGCCATCGGCCGCGAACGCAGGGAAGCGTCGCCGGTGAAGAAGGTCACCATCGGATAGGGTGCCACGAGGCCCATCAGCAGCCTGGTGCCGGTCCCGGCGTTGCCGAGATCGAGCACGTCGGCCGCTTCGGCGAGGCCGCCGATGCCGCGGCCCCGCGCGCGCCAGACACCGTCGGCGCCGCGGCTCGCCTCGCCGCCGAGGAGCCGCATCGCCTCGGCCGTGCGCAGCACGTCCTCGCCTTCCAGGAGGCCGTGGATCTCGGTCTCGCCCAGGGCCAGCGCGCCCAGCATCAGCGAGCGGTGGGAAATCGACTTGTCGCCGGGGACTCGGATGCGACCGCTCAGGCCACGGTTCGAGGCGACGTTGCGCGAGATCAGCGGGCGCGGCGCGGCACTTGTTTTGGACATCGATGACACGTGGCGTGGCGAGGGGAAGGCGCGCCTCTCTAGCACAGCCGGACCGGGTCCGGAATTGTGAACAACGGGTCGCTTCCCGCGCCGCAACGGCGTGTTGACACCGTCATCCGCCCATGGCAAAGGGCGCCCGAGCCGGTGCGCGGCCAGTGGTGCGGCCAGTGGTGCGACGAGCGGTCCGGCCGGATCGGAAATCAGCACGGAGAGTCGATGTGACCAAACCGGAATGGGGCACCAAACGGACCTGCCAGAGCTGCGGTGCCCATTTCTATGACCTCCGCAAGGATCCGATCGCGTGCCCGAAATGCGGCACCGTCTACGATCCCGAGGCGATCCTGAAGAGCCGCCGCCGCGCGCCCGAGAAGGTGACCCCGGTCAAGCCGGTCAAGGAGCCGGAGCTGCCGGACGTCGAAGCCGATGCCGAGGCACCCGAGGTCGCCGAGGAGGCGGACGACGTGATCGAGGACACGTCCGAGCTCGGCGAGGACGACGCGGATATCCCGGAGACGATCGAGCCCGACGAGGGAGAGGGCGAGCGCTGAGGCGCTTGGCCTCGTCACCCTCGGGATGACAGCGGCATAATTCCGCTTGAATCGCGGGCCGGGCGTCTCTAGCTTCCTGCCCGGTTTGCCGCCGGTCCCAGCCGGCCGGATGAGAGTTTCGGGCCCATAGCTCAGCTGGGAGAGCGCCACAATGGCATTGTGGAGGTCAGCGGTTCGATCCCGCTTGGGTCCACCAATCTTCGAAGGATAACAGGGGCTTCGTGTCGACCACGAAGCCCCTTCACGCTTTTTGGGGGCGGCTTCGTGTCGACCACGAAGCCCCTTCCGTTTGGGGCTGCCGCATGCCGAGGGGATTCATCATCGGCGGGTTCCGCCTGCCGACCCGGGGTCATCAGCATCTGATCGACTTCGCCAGCGCCTTCTGCGCCGGCGATCTTGACGTCATGCTCTGCACCAGGGACGAGGACGTGATCCCGGGCGAGTTCCGCCTGGCTTGGCTGCAGGAGCATTTCGGCCGGCGCGCCCGCATCGGACGTTTCCACAACGCCCTCCCGGAGGATCCGGTGGCGCCGGATTTCTGGGCCCTCTGGAATCGCGCGATCCTCGGCTTCCTCGCAGGCCGGGGGCCCGAGCTGGTGTTCGCCTCCGAGCCCTATGGCAAGCGGATCGCCGACGATCTCGGCGCCGCCTTCGTGCCGGTCGATCCCGCGCGCGATTCCGTGCCGATCTCGGCGCGCCGGCTGCAGGCTGCGGTCTCCGAGCACTGGAACCTGATGCTGCCGGCGGCACGCCCGCATTTCCTGAAACGCGTTGCGATCATCGGACCCGAGAGTTGCGGCAAGACCACCCTGGCGCGGCGTCTCGCCGCCGCCTATCGCACGGTCCACGTGCCGGAATATGCGCGCACCTATCTCGAGAACACCGATCCCATGAAATATCCCGATCTCGCGGATATCGCGCTCATCAGCGCGGGCCATGCCGCCGCGGAGGATGGCCTGGCGCGCCAGGCCAATCGCCTGCTGGTGCTCGATACCGATCATATCTGCACGGCGGTCTGGTCGCGGGTGGCGCTCGGCACCGTGCCGGACGAGGTCGTCCGCGAAATCGAATCCCGGCCCTACGATCTCCGGCTGCTGCTGCGCGACGACGTGCCGTTCGTCGCCGACGTCCTGCGCTATGGCGGCGAGACGCGGCAGCTGCGCTTCGAAGATTTCGTCGCCGAATTGGAGCGACACGGCCTGTCCTACCGGGTGATCGAAGGCCCCTGGCCGGAGCGCAACGCCCAGGCGATGGAAGCGGTCGAAGCGCTGATGGCCGCGCCGCACCAATTTCGCCCGCTCCGCGCGACCTAGGCGAGGTCGCCCCGGAAGATCGCCTGAGTTTTCGCCGCCGGCAGGGTCATCTCATCCGTCGGATTCAGTAATTGTTAGGAATTGGATGCTAGTTCCTATTCCCATGTCGCAGGAATTGGGACAACTTGCCCCACAGGGCCGACCGGCTGGATTAACGGCCGATCCGTTGACCGAGTCCCGAACGAGCACCGCCGGCAAGCGCCGCCGCTCGGTTGTGTTCCGGGTCCTGGACCTGATCCAGCTGGTCGCCGCCGCACCCCAGCCAATGACCCTGGCGGAGATCGGTGCCGCGCTGAAGCTGCCGAAACCGACGGTGCACCGGCTCTGCGTCAGGCTGGATGAGGCGAAGTATCTCACCCGCGAGCCCGGTCGTCACCGCTACCGGATCGGCCCGGCGGCCGAGCGCCTCGCCTTCAATGCGATCAGGCACGGCGCCGCCAGCGTTCATTGGCGCATGGCGCTGGAGCGCCTGGTCGAGGACATTCGCGAGACCTGCAACTTCACCGCACCGGCCGGCAACGAGGTGATCTACGTCGAGCGCGTGGAATCGCGCTGGCCGCTGCGGATCCATCTCGAGACCAGCTCGCGCGTGCCGATGCATTGCACGGCGAGCGGCAAGCTGTTCCTCGCCCTGATGGAGCCGGAGCGCCGCCGCCGTGTGCTCGACGCGATCAGCCTCAATGCCGTGACCGAGCGCACCGTCACCTCGCGCGCCAGGCTCGAAGCGGAGCTCGGCACCATCGCGGCGCGCGGCTACGCGACCGACGACGAGGAGTTCATCCTTGGGCTGGTCGCGGTTGCGGTCCCGGTCATCGATGCCAAAGGCCATCTGGTCGGCGCGGTCGCCTGCCACGCGGCCAAGGCGCGGCTCGATCTCACCCAGGCGCTCGAGCACCTGCCGCGCCTGCGTCAAGCCGCAGACGAGATCAGCCGTCACCTCGACTAGTCAGGCGCGGCCGTCGCAGCGCGTCCGGACCTCGGCGAAGCAGTCCTGCAGGCTCTGCGCGTCTTCTTGATAGCTTTCGACCGTCATCAGCCGGTTGATGACACCGCCGTCATCCGACAGCGGGAGGATGATCCGGA
>DATKMF010000194.1:0-2880 GCA_035542015.1 Candidatus Cybelea sp. | reverse complement strand
AAATCCTTGTCGTTCCAGGCGACCGGCAGCTTCAGCGCCGAGAGATCCGCGCCGTGCGGGGCGATCAGCCCCGTGCCGGAAGCCTCCTCGGTCAGGCTGGTGTCGAGGCCCAGCACCACGTCCGCCGGCGAGTTCTTGCCTTCGAGCTTCAGCCGCGAGAGCAGAGCGGCACCGTCCTCGACGCCGACCCATTGGATCTTGCAGCCGCATCGCTGCTCGAAGATCGGCGTGATCTTCGGCCCCGGCCCCCAATCCGCGGTGAAGGAATTGTAGGTGTAGACCGTCAGCTTCGCCGGTTCGGCGAGAGCCGGGCCGGCTCCGGCCAAGACGAATGTCGCGGCCGCCAACAAGATCAGGGATATGATGCGCATCACAAAACCTCCTCTGCCCGGAGAGCACAGGAAGCAGCGAGAACGGTTCTGGATCGCTGACTCATGTCCCTCCGCCGGTCCTAACCGGATCAGGTTCATCGGGTTGGCGCGATCCATCGCGTCTCTCAGCCCCTTCAGAGGGGCACCCCGTTGAGTGCGGCCATCCTTCGGCGCAAACCCGGCCGCTGTCAAGCCGGATCGAGACATCTCGCCGCAGGTCCGCCCCCGCATCGCTGCCATGCAGGGCTTTGCGCGCCGGCAGCTTTATCTTTCCCGCACAACGGTCTATGAGAGCGCCGCAACGAGCCCGAAAGCCCATTGATGCCGACGACCATCCACCTCATTCGCCACGGCCAGTCCACTTTCAACGCCCATTACGAGGCGACCGGGGAAGACCCGATGCATTTCGACGCGCGGCTGACCGAGCTGGGTCATCGCCAAGTGGCCGCTGCGCGGGAACGGATGGCCAGCGATGCGTACGACGTCGTCCTCGTCTCCCCGCTCACGCGCGCGATCCAGACGGCGACCGGCATCTTCGGCGACCGCGTCCGTTACGAGATCACGCCGCTGCATCGCGAGTGGCAGATCAGCAGCTGCGATATCGGCCGTGGCGTCGCCGAGCTTCGCACCGATTTCCCGGATCTCGATTTCGACGGGCTGGACGACCCGTTCTGGCGTCATGACCTGCCGATCGGCGATCTCGGCTTCCCGCAGGAATCCCTCGAGGACCTCGCGGCAAGGGTGTCGGCGTTCAAGGCGATGATGGCGTCGCGTCCGGAGCCGCGCATCGCCGTCGTGGGCCACGGCGATTTCTTCCGCCGCCTGATCGGCCGCCAGCTGGAGAATTGCGAGCGAGCCGCCTGGAATCCGGAGCGCTGACGGTTCAGCTTGCCTGCCGCAGATGCTCGGCGAGCGCGGGATCGTCGAGCTTCCGCTCGAGACGCGTTAGACGGTCTTCGAGCAGCTCCGACAAGCCCTCCGCCCTGTTTCCGCCGGCGATCTCCGCATAGGTCCAGCTGCCGGCCACGAGATGGAGCACCGTTCGCATCAGCCACAGCCGGCTGACGTCGGGCGCCGGCCCATAGCCCTCGTGCAGCGCCGAGATCGCTTCCGCTGACATCGCGCCTTCGATGACGACAGAGGCGAGATCCCAGGCGGGCTCGCACATGGCGGAAAATTCCCAGTCGATCAGCTTCAGGCTGCCGTCCGGCAGCAATAGGAAGTTGGTCGGATTGGCGTCGATATGACTGGGCACGGCGGGCGGAACATTCTGCTCCAGCGCGGCCCGGATCGGCTCCATGCGTCGGCGGAGCGCGCGCAAACGCTCATCGGCGGCAAGCCCGAGATAGACATCGATGATCGGAAACGGTGCCATGGTCCCCGCGAAGCGACAGCCCGAGCGGTGGAGGCGCCCGAGCAGTGCTCCAACCCTGCGCGTCAGTTCCGGTTCGGCGAGGTCGCCAGGCCCCAGCGCACGCGCCCCGGCCAGGAAGGGCTGGAGCGTCACGCCGGTCTCCAGGTCCGCGTACAGCAGGGGCGGCGCGATGCCGATGCCGGCCGCCAGCCCGGCATTGCGCAGCTCCTGGGCGCGCGCGAGGTAGCGCTGCGATGAAGCTCCAGGGGCGCGCAGAACCAGATCTCGGTCGCCGGCGGTCAGTCGCCAGCTCCGGTTGGTCATGCCGGCCAGCCGCGTGACATGCCAGTCCGATGCCGGGCGATCCGCCAGCAACGGAACGGCACCAATCAGCTGCTCCAACGTTGAGTCCTCGATCATCGGGTCGGTGGTAGCCGCATTTAAGATTTTGTTAAACCCCCAATGGCAGGTTCCGCTGGAGGAAGAGTGACATGGCCCGAACGGAGCTCCCCCGCATCATCCGCCTTCTCGTGATCTCCGAGGCTCCCGCGGTGGACAAAACCGTGGACCGGCTGTGCGAGAGCTTCGGCGAGGACCGCTATGTGGTGCGGCGTGCCGCGAAGGCGGCGGAAGCCGCGGGAATCGGCGACGCCTTCGACGCTGTGTTGCTGGATCTGAAGCCGCTGCTCGATGCCGGTATGACCAAGGCGGAGGGCGTGGTTGCCGCCGTCGCAGCGCGCGGACCGGTGATCGCGCTCACCGGCACGATCGACCGCGCGGCCGAGCAATCGCTGAAGCGCTCCGGCGCAGCCGACTGCCTGTTCGAGGAGGAAGCCACGCCGCGTGGACTCCGGCGGTCGATCCGCTACGTCATCGCCACGGGCGGTGTCGGGCAAAAGCGCAGCCTGCCGCGCCTCTTCGATCCCAGCACCGGGCTTGCCAGCCAGTTCTTGTTCTGGGAGATCCTCGGCCTCGCGGCGCGGCGTGCCAAGCGCAATAAGGACTTCTTCGCACTGCTGCTCCTGGAGGTCGCCGAGCTTCCGACGGAGGGCAGCGACGCCATCGGCGACCTGGTGATGCAGATCGCCGCCGACCGTGCCTCCTCCGCCCTCAGAGCCAGCGACACCGTCGCGCGCTTCGAGCACCATCAGCTGG
>DATKMF010000193.1:0-2500 GCA_035542015.1 Candidatus Cybelea sp. | reverse complement strand
GCGATAGTTCTCCGGCAGGCCGATGGCCATGCCGGAGCCGCCGGTCACGAGCCGCATCTCGGCGCAGGCGGCGCCGAGGGTCAGGAGGTCCTCGTCTTCGACCGCATCGGCGACGGCGTAGCGCACGAGCTTGCGGTTGAGGGCATCGAGCGCCGCGCTGACCGCGGTGGCGCCCTGCCGCACCGTCGTCACCGGGATGAGCTCGACGGCCGCCTTGGTCTGTCGCGCGAGCACCCGCACCAGATTGGCATCCTTCATCGGCGTCAGCGGGTGATTGCGCATCGGCGAATCCGAGAGCAGCTGGCGGCCGACGAAGAGATGGCCGAGATAGATGGTGCGGCCGGTTTCCGGAAAGGCCGGGCAGACGATGCTGATCCCGGCATCGAGCTCCTGCGAGAGCGCATCCGCCACCGGCCCGATATTGCCCTGGTCCGTCGAGTCGAAAGTCGAGCAGTACTTGAAATAGAACTGCCGCGCGCCCGCCTGTTCCAACCAGCGGCAGGCGCCGAGCGACATCGCGACCGCCTCCGCCGCTGGATTGGTGCGCGACTTCAGCGCCACCACCACCGCCTCGGCCTCGGGCACCGGGTCACCGGGATCGGGCACGCCGATGGTCTGCACCACGGCCATGCCGCGGCGGGCGAGCGCATTGGCGAGGTCGGTCGCTCCAGTCAGATCGTCGGCGATGCAGCCGAGGATCAGCGTCATGTGCCGGCGGTCACTTCGCGACCGCCGCGATGCGGGTCACCGCATAAGGCCGCAAGGTCACATTGCCGACCTTGGCCGCTTTCTTCCCGGATTTCGCGATGAAGGCGGGATCGGTCGTGATCTTGGCAAACGAGCCTTCGTCGAGGGTCGCAGTCTGCGCCGCACCGGCAAAGCCCTTGACCTTCAGCGAGACCGGCTTCGCCGTCAGGTTCGCGAGCCACAGCACGGGCCCGTCCTTACCGCGATAGGCGAGAGCGGCTACGGCGCCCGGCGCGCTGACTTCAGTTGCGATAGTCTTCGCCCGCGCCGCCTTCGCGAGATCGGCGATCACGTGATAGAGCGGATAGACCGCGGTCCCCGACAGCGCATCGAAATAAGGCTGAGCGTGGGTCGTCTTGCGATAGACCATGCCGGCCGGGCCGGTGACCGCGCCGAGGGTCACCGCGTCCAACCCGCCCTTCGCCCAGGCGCTTGCATAGCCGACGTTCCAGGCGGCCCCGAACAGACCGCGTTGCCGCGGATCGATCTGCGAGAGGCAGACCTTCTCGTTGTTCGGATTGTCGGCGGAAGCAGCGCCGTATGGATTCGTGCGCGCGGGAATGGCGCTCGGCCCCAGCCGGTAGCCGATCTTGCCGAACAGCGACCGCACCGACTTGATCTGATAGGGATGCGCTTCCAGCGTCTCCATCACCGACACATCGTCGCCGGCATGCACGACCGGGCTGGTCGTGTGGGTGACATAGTCCAGCAGCTCCGCCGGAGGACGGTTGCGGTTGAGCTCGGTGAAGAAGGTGAAGGTGCCGCCGCCGATCTTGGCGCCGGGAAAAGCCTCGCGCGCCGCCTTGTAGAGGTCGGCAAAGCTCGGCGCATCCGGCCCCTTGCTGCCGGGCAGGATGCCGAGCAGATGCTGCGCCACGGTGATCGAGACGGCTTCGGGCTTGATGCCGGCCTGGCGCGCCGCATCGGCGATCCGCGCGAGCTCGCTGCCGGGTGCCGCCTTCCCGGGCAGCACGATCTCCAGCACGATCGCGGCGCCGGTGGCATCGGCCAAGCGGCGATAATGGCGCATCGGCGTCGCCACATCGGCCTGGCGGCCGTCGATATGGCAGGTGAGATGCTGCAGGCCCGCGGCCTTGATCGCATCGACCGCGCCTTGCGCGTGCCCCGCCTCTTCCATCGGCACGGCGACGCCGATCGCGGGCAGCGCGCCGCCAGCGCGGCCGAGCTCGACCTCGATGCGCTTGCCGCCCGCCGACTTCTTCGGCCGTGGCAGCTTGCCGATGAAGCTCAGGCTCACCTTCTGGGTGAACGGCTTGCCCTTGGGCAGGGTGTAGGGCCAGGGTTCGGCCAAGGGCCGCACGTAGGTCTTGAACGAAGCGTCGGACCAGTTGCGATGATCTTCCGTCTCGAAGGCATAGCCTTCCATCCGGCAGACCACCTGCAGCCCGTCCATCACCTTGTGCTTCAATGCGCGGATGTCGGTGAAGGGGCAGAGCGGGTTCACCAGCGCCGGAAACTTGCTCTTCTCCTTCTTGCCGCTCGTGTGCTCGATCTCAACCGGCGCGCCGGCGACGCCCGTCAGCGGATGCAGCACGATGAATCCGGTGCGGTTGGTGGCGAAGTCGCTCTCCGGGGTCGCGGTGGCCGCGAACTCGAGATTGCCGGCGAGGTCGCAGGTTATGGTGGCGTCATAGCCGATCGCCGAAGCGGCATCGCCGCAGCGCGCGTGATAGCGGATGGCGAAGCCGTTCTTGCCCTGGGAGAGCTTCAGGCCGGTGATCTCCGGCGTATA
>DATKMF010000192.1:0-11232 GCA_035542015.1 Candidatus Cybelea sp. | reverse complement strand
CGGCACGGTGACGCCGGAGATGAAGGATCGATTCACCCGGGTGCTCAAGGGTCACATCGCTCTGGCCACGGTGCGGTTCCCCAAGGGCACGACGGGTAGCAGCCTAGATGCGTTGGCGCGCCGCCCGCTCTGGGACGTCGGGCTCGACTACGACCACGGCACTGGCCACGGCGTCGGCAGCTATCTCTCGGTGCATGAAGGCCCGCAGCGCATCTCCAAAGCGCCGAACCGCGTGCCGCTCGAAGTCGGCATGATCGTCTCGAACGAGCCCGGCTATTACAAGGAAGGCGAATACGGCATCCGCATCGAGAATCTGATCGTGGTACAGCCCGTCGAGAACCAGCCCAACATGCTGCGTTTCGAGACCATCACGCTCGCGCCGATCGACATCAATCTGGTGGAGCGCACGCTCCTGACCGCCGACGAGGTCGCCTGGCTCAACGCCTATCACAAGCGGGTGCGCGAGACGCTGCATTCGCTGGTGGACGCGCCGACCCAGGCGTTCCTCGCCGAAGCGACAAGGCCGATCTGAGCGCCCAGTCATGAGTGCCCCGTCATGAGCGGCGACGATCTCATCGAGCTTGCGATCGATCCGAGGCCGCGCGACATCGGCGGCTTCGAGGTGCGACGTCTGCTTCCCGTGGCGAAGCGCCGCGCGGTTGGGCCGTTCGTCTTCCTCGATCAGATAGGCCCGACGACGCTGGCCGCAGGTGCCGGCATCGATGTGCGACCGCATCCGCATATCGGCCTCGCCACGGTCACCTATCTCTTCTCGGGCGAAATCATGCATCGCGACAGCATCGGCTCAATGCAGGCGATTCGCCCGGGCGATGTCAACTGGATGACCGCGGGATCCGGCATCGCCCATTCCGAGCGCACACCCCCCGAGCGGCGCAGCGGCGGCGCGGAAGTCTTCGGCATCCAGTCCTGGGTCGCGCTGCCGCTGCAATACGAGGAAGCCGATCCCGCGTTCTTCCACCACCCGAAGGCGAGCCTGCCCACGATCGAGGACAAAGGCGCGCACATCCGCGTCATCGCCGGCGCTTCGTTCGGGGCGCGCTCTCCCGTCGCGACCTATGTGGAGACGCTCTACTGCGACGCGGCGCTCGAGGCCGGCGCCCGGCTGGAAGTGCCGCGCGAGCATGAGGAGCGAGCCATCCTGCCGATCATCGGAAAGTTGCGGCTCGACGGCGGCGAGATCGCGCCAGGCGCGCTGCTGGTGTTGCGCAGCGGCGCGTCCGTCGTCGTGGAGGCCGTCGAGCCGGCACGGCTAATGCTGCTGGGCGGCGCGCGCCTCGACGGACCGCGGAACATGTGGTGGAATTTCGTCTCCTCCTCGCCGGAGCGCATCGAGCAGGCCAAGGCGGACTGGCGGGCCGGACGTTTCGGTCGCGTGCCCGGCGAGACCGAGTTCATGCCGCTGCCTGAGTAGCGTCCGGAGCAATGACCAGCTCGGCTGCCGTCCCGGCCCTCGGTCGTTCGGTCCTCAAATATCGCGACTATCGGTTCTTCCTGGCGGCGCGTCTGCTGATCACGGCCGCTGTCCAAATCCAGTCGGTCGCCGTCGGCATCCAGGTGTACGACATCTCCCACAGCACGTTTGCGCTCGGCTTCGTCGGCCTTGCGCAGTTTCTGCCCATGCTGGCGCTAATCCTCCCCGCCGGCGATCTCGCCGACCGCTACAACCGCCGCATCATCCTGCTGGTGAGCTGCTTTGTCGCGGCGGCGGTCGCCGCCGGCTTCTTTCTACTGACCGTGCTCGACATCCAAAGTCTTGGCCTCTTCTATGTCGTGCTGGCGCTCTTCGGCTTGGTGCGGACCCTGTCCGCCCCTGCGAGCCAATCGCTGGTGCCGCTGCTGGTGCCCGCCGAACACCTGCCGCGTGCGATTGCCTGGAGCTCTTCCGCCTTCCAGACCGCGACCATTGCCGGCCCGGCTTTGGGCGGCGTGCTCTATGAGCTTGGCCCCAAGGTGGCTTACGGCACCTGCTTTCTCCTCCAGGCAACTGCGGTCCTGTTGTTCGCGCTGATGCGCGCGCCCCTCGCCATGCGCAACGTCAGAGCCGGAGGCAGCGCGCTCGGCCGCGCCATCGCCGGCATCGACTACGTGAAGGCGCGCCCCGTCATTCTGGGTGCGATCTCACTCGATCTCTTTGCCGTGCTGCTCGGTGGCGCGACGGCGCTGCTGCCGGTTTATGCGAAAGACATTCTCATGGTCGGGCCGACGGGCCTCGGCTTGCTGCGCGCGGCGCCCGCGGTCGGCGCCGCGATCACCGGTCTCCTGCTCGGACAGTTTCCACTGAACCGGAACACGGGCTTCACGATGTTCGCCTGCGTGGGACTGTTCGGGGTCGCGACCATCGTGTTCGGTGTGTCGCACAGCTTCGCGCTCTCTCTGGCGGCGCTGGCCGTGCTCGGTGCCTCCGACATGATCAGCGTCTTTGTGCGCTCGACCCTTATCCAGATGGCGACGCCGGACGGGATGCGCGGGCGCGTGAGCGCCGTCAGCATGCTTTTTGTCGGCGCGTCGAACGAGCTCGGCGAGTTCGAATCCGGCGTCACTGCAACCTGGTTCGGCGTCGTCCCTTCGGTGGTGATCGGAGGGCTCGGCACCCTGGTCGTCGTCGGAGTCTGGATGTGTTTGTTCCCGGGCCTCAGGCGGGTCGATCGCCTCAGCGACGTGAAACCGCCTCAAGCCGGGCCGGCGGTGTGACAACGCCGCCCGCTCCGGGCAGCAGCACGACGCAGCGATCGCCCGGCGTGATCGTACTCCTTGTGGCGGCCTAAGCCGCGAAGATCTTGCCTGGATTCATCCGGTTCTCGGGGTCGAGCGCCTGCTTCACCTGGCGCATGACGGCAACCGCGTCACCGTGCTCGGCTTGCAGGAAGGGGATCTTGCCATAGCCGATACCGTGCTCGCCGGTGCAGGTGCCGCCCATCGCTATCGCACGCAACGCCAGCCGCTCCACAAAGTCGTGCACCGATTTCAGCTCCTTGGGGTCGTCGGGATTGAGCAGCACCGTGACGTGGAAGTTGCCGTCCCCGACATGCCCGACGATCGGCGCCAGGAGCCCGGCCTCGTCGATGTCCTTGCGCGTCTCCAGGATGCAATCGGCAAGGCGCGAGATCGGCACGCAGGCATCTGTCGCCCAAGCCTTTGAGCCGGGACGAAGCGCCAAGCATGAATAGAGCACGTTGTGCCGCGCCTCCCAAAGCTTGGAGCGCTCCTCGGCCTTCTGGGTCCAGCGGAAGCCGCCGATGCCGAACTCCTCGCCCAGCGCCGCCACCATTTCCGCCTGTTCCTTGACCCCGGCCTCGGTGCCGTGGAACTCGAAGAACAAAGCCGGCTGGCGCGGGTAGTCGAGCTTCGCATAGCGGATCAGCGCGTCCATCTGCACTTCATCCACCAGCTCGATGCGCGCCACCGGCACGCCGGACTGGATGGTGCGGATCACGGTGTTGACGGCATCGCCGACGCTGGGAAAAAGCGCGACTGCCGCCGCCATGGTTTCCGGCACGCCATAGAGCCGCAGCCGAACCTCGGTGATGATGCCGAGCGTCCCCTCCGAGCCGACGAAGAGTCGCGTCAGGTCGTAGCCTGCCGCGGATTTGCGCGAACGTCCGCCGGTGCGGATCACGCGCCCGTCGGCGAGCACCACGGTCAGGCCCAGCACGTTCTCGCGCATGGTGCCGTAGCGCACCGCGTTGGTGCCGCTGGCCCGGGTCGCCGCCATGCCGCCCAAGGTCGCGTCGGCGCCGGGATCGATCGGGAAGAACAGGCCGGTGTCGCGGAGATGGGCGTTCAAGGCCTTGCGCGTTACGCCGGCCTGGACCTTGACGTCGAGGTCCTCGGCATTGACCTCGAGGACATTGTTCATCCGCGAAAGATCAATCGAGATGCCGCCTTCCAGCGCCGCCACATGGCCCTCGAGCGAAGTGCCGACGCCAAACGGGATGATCGGCGCATCGTGCTTGCGCGCGAGGCCGACGATAGCGACCACCTCCTCGGTGGATTGTGCGAAGGCGACGACATCCGGTGCGACGCCCGGGTGGTAGGATTCGTCGCGTCCGTGGCGCTCCAGGATGCTGGCATTGGTGCTGACCCGATCGGCGCCGAGCAGCGCCGTGAGCTCGGCGACCAGCCCATCCGCGTCACGGGTCCGTCGATTGGGGATCATGCTACTACCCTCATCTAACTAGGTGCGAAGAGTATAGTGCTTGTCGAACTCGGTGAGTATCTTCTCACTATAGCTTCGTTCTGCTCGTTTCCGAGCGCTCCGATTGACTTCAACGATTGAACTAAACCGATTCCCTTCGTTAGTCAGAATGCGCGCTTTGAGTAGAAGCTCCCAAGCGTTGCACATGAGTACGGCGAAAGCCTCTTCGCGATACTTGAAGTCTGGTTTGTTGTAGATCTCAACCGCAGCGACGCAGGCAGATACCGCCTTTTCGATTAAGACCGTTGTACGTGCGTGACTCTTTAGACCGTATCGCCCAGAGCCGGAGCGCTACGCGGCGCCGTAGCCGCCACCACCGGGAGTTTCTATGACGAAGACATCGCCGGGCTGCATTTCCGCCCGGTCGGTGCCCTTCAATTCGACCACCGATCCGTCCTTGCGTTCAACCGAATTCCGGCCCAGCGCACCGGGTGCCCCGCCGGCCATGCCGTAGGGATGGATGACGCGGTGACCGGAGAGGATCGCGGCGGTCATCGGCTCCCGGAACCGCACCCGGCGCACCACGCCATCACCACCGCGATGCCGGCCCTTGCCGCCGCTGCCCTTGCGGATGCGGAACTCCTCGAGCAGCACCGGGAAGCGCCATTCCAGCACCTCGGGATCGGTCAAGCGCGAGTTGGTCATATGCGTCTGCACCGCATCGGTGCCATCGAAATCCGGCCCGGCGCCCGAGCCGCCGGAGACGGTCTCGTAGTATTGATAGCGCGCATTGCCGAAGGTGAAGTTGTTCATCGTGCCCTGGGCCGCCGCCATCACGCCCATGGCGCCATAGAGCGCGTCGGTGATGCATTGCGAGGTCTCGACATTGCCGCTGACCACCGCCGCAGGATATTGCGGACTCAGCATCGAGGCCTTCGGGATCACGATCTCCAAGGGTTCCAAGCAACCGGCGTTCATCGGGATCTCGTCGTCGATCAGGGTGCGGAAGACATAGAGCACCGCGGCCTTGGCGACAGCCGAAGGTGCATTGAAGTTGGTGGTGAGCTGCCGGCTCGTGCCGGTGAAATCGATCTTGGCGCCGCGTCGCTCACGATCGACCGTCACCGCGACCGCGATCTTGGCGCCGTCGTCCATCTCATAGGTGAAGCTGCCGTCCTTCAGGCGGTCTATCACCCGGCGCACCTGCTCGGCCGCGTTGGCACGCACGTGATCCATATAGGCGTGGACGACCTCGAGGCCGAAATCCTTCACCATGCGGTGCAGCTCCTGCACGCCCTTCTCGTTGGCCGCGACCTGGGCCGCGAGATCCGCGATGTTCTGGTCCGGATTGCGGGCCGGGTAGGGACCCGAGCCGAACAGGGTCCGCATTTCGGCCTCGCGGAAGCGGCCGCGATCGACCAGCTTCACATTGTCGATGAGGACGCCTTCCTCCTCGACGGTCTTGCTGTCCGGCGGCATAGAGCCCGGCGTGGTGCCACCGACATCGGCATGGTGACCACGGCTCGCGACATAGAACAGAATGTCGCTTCCGGCCGCATCGAAGACCGGCGTTACCACGGTGATGTCCGGGAGATGCGTGCCGCCGTTATAGGGCGCGTTCAGCACATAGACGTCGCCCGGCTGCATTTGGGATCGGTTTTGCCGGATTACCGTCTCGACGCTCTCGCCCATGGAACCCAGGTGCACCGGCATGTGCGGCGCATTTGCGATCAGGCGCCCCTGCTGGTCGAACAGCGCGCAGGAGAAGTCGAGCCGTTCCTTGATGTTCACCGAATGGCTGGTCTTCTCCAACGTGGAACCCATCTGCTCGGCGATCGACATGAAGAGGTTGTTGAAGATCTCCAGCATGACCGGATCGACAGCTGTTCCGATCGCCGGCCGTCGCAGCTTGGCAACGATGCGATCCAGGATGAGATGGCCCCGGTCGTTGGCATAGGCTCTCCAATCCGGCTCCACGATCGTGGTTGAGGTGGGATCGAGGATGATGGCGGGACCCTCGACCATCTGCCCCGGACGCATGGCGGCGCGGTCGAGCACCGGCGCGGTCAGTTTCTCGCCCTCGGCCCAGAAGGGCACGCTCGCGAGCGGCGCAGCATCTTTGTCGCCCATAGGCAGCACGGGATCGGCCACGCGCTCGGAATGCCCGACCGCTTCGACCGAAACGGAATCCACGACCAACGCCTTCTCCGGCACGACGAAGCCGTAGCGCTGACGATGCGCGGTCTCAAATCCCGATTTGATCTCCGCTGCGGGGCCGAAGGCGGCGATCAGCGGTGCGTCGGTTCCGGCATATTTGAGATGCACCTGGCGGATGGTCGCGATCGCCGCATCCTCGATGCCTTGCGCGTGAATCTCCGCTTTCGCTGCTGCCTCCAGCGCCGCCAGGTCCTCGGCGAGGCGCGGCATCAGCGCGTCATCGAAAGTCGCCTCGACCGTCTTGTGCCGGATGGCTCGGATGTCGGCCAGGCCCATGCCATAGGCCGAGAGCACGCCGGCGAAAGGATGCAGGAAGATCCGCGTCATGCCGAGCGCATCGGCGACACGGCAGGCGTGCTGGCCGCCGGCGCCGCCGAAGCAAGCGAGCGTGTATTGCGTCACGTCGTAGCCGCGCTGGATCGAGATCTCCTTGATCGCGTTCGCCATGTTGGCGACGGCGATCATCAGGAATCCTTCGGCGATGGATTCGGGAGTCCGTGCTTCCCCGGTCGCTTTGGAAATCTCTTGCGCAAGCGCGTTGAATTTCCGCCCCACAACCGCATGATCCAGCGGTTGATCGCCGTTAGGCCCGAACACCTTCGGGAAGAAGTCCGGGTTGAGCCTGCCGAGCATCACGTTGCAGTCGGTGACGGTGAGGGGCCCGTTGCGGCGATAGCCGGCGGGGCCGGGATCGGCCGCGGCGGAATCCGGGCCGACGCGGAACCGCGCGCCGTCGAAATGCAGGATCGAGCCGCCGCCGGCAGCGACGGTGTGGATCTGCATCATCGGCGCCCGCATGCGCACGCCGGCCACCTGGGCCTCGTAGCTGCGCTCGAACGCGCCGTTGTAATGCGAGACGTCGGTCGACGTGCCACCCATGTCGAAGCCGATGAGTCGCTCGAAACCCGCCTGCCTTGCGGTCTCGACCGCGCCGACGATGCCGCCCGCCGGACCCGAGAGGATGCTGTCCTTGCCCTGGAACTGCTTGGCATCCGTCAACCCGCCGTTCGACTGCATGAACATGAGCCGGGTCGTCGCGTTGCCGATCTCGGCCGCGACCTGGTCCACGTAGCGTCGCAGGATCGGCGAAAGATAGGCATCGACCACCGTCGTGTCGCCGCGGCTGACGAGCTTCATCAACGGCGACACTTCATGGCTCACGGAGATCTGCGGAAAGCCGATCTGCCGGGCAATCGCGGCGAGCCGTTTCTCATGCTCGTGATAGCGATACCCGTGCATCAGCAGGATCGCGACCGAGCGGAAGCCGGCGGTGAAGGCACGCGCCATCTCCGCCTCGGCCGCAGCCTCATCGAGCGGCGTCAGCACCTCGCCCTCGGCCGTCACGCGCTCCGCCACCTCGAGCACCTCGGCGTGCAACAGCTCGGGAAGCTCGATCCTGCGCGCGAAGATCTTCGGGCGGTTCTGATAGGCGATGCGGAGCGCGTCCTTGAAGCCCTTGGTGGTCACCAGCAGCGTGCGCTCGCCCTTGCGCTCGAGCAGCGCGTTGGTGGCGACGGTGGTTCCCATCTTGATGCTGGCGACCGTGTCGGGCAGCGGCGCATTGTCCGAGAGGCCGAGGATCGTCCGGATGCCGGCCATGGCGGCGTCGCGGTAGCGGCCGGGATTCTCCGACAGCAGCTTGTGCGTGATGAGGCCGCCATCCGGCCGCTTCGCCACCACGTCGGTGAAGGTGCCGCCGCGATCGATCCAGAACTGCCACTGCCCCATCGTCCGCTGCCCGGTCATTTTGTCGCTTTCAACCGCTCCAATCGTGGGGGAGAGTACTGGTATCGCGGCGGCGGAATCTATATCGTTCCCTCGACAGGCTGAATCCGGACATGAATATCTGGGGCAAAATCATCGGCGGGGCCGCGGGCTTCGCGCTGGGCGGCCCGCTGGGCGCGCTGCTGGGCGCGCTCGCGGGCCACGCCGTCGACCGCCATGTGGAGGGCGAGACGCCGGCACTCGCAGGTCCCGACGGCATGGCACCACCGCCGATCGACGGCGACCGCGCCGGAACGCGCCAGGTCGCCTTCACCATTGCGGTCATCGCGCTCGGCGCCAAGATGGCCAAGGCGGACGGTCAGGTCAGCCGCTCCGAGGTCGCCGCCTTCAAGGAAGTCTTCAAGGTGCCGGCGCACGAGACCGCGAATGTCGCGCGGGTCTTCGACCTCGCCAAGCAGGATGCGCGCGGCTTCGAGCCCTATGCCCGCCAGGTCGCCCGCATGTTCCGCAAGGGCCATCCGGTGCTGGAGGAGCTGCTCGACGGTCTCTTCCACATCGCCCGGGCCGACGGGAAGATCCACGACGCCGAGATCGCCTATCTCGCCGAGGTGGCGCGACTCTTTGGCTTCAGCGAGGCCGAGTTCGCCCGAATCCGCGAGGCCAATCTCGGCCCCGACAAGGCCGATCCCTACACCATCCTCGGCGTCAAGCGCGAGATGACCAATGACGAGATCCGCGCCGCTTGGCGCAAGCTGGTGCGCGACAACCATCCGGACCGGCTGATCGCCCAGGGCCTGCCCGAGGAGTTCGTCACGCTCGCCAACGAGAAGCTCGCCACCGTCAATGCCGCCTATGACAAGGTCGCAAAGGAGCGCGGCATCAATTGACGCGCACTGCTTGGACCAATTGATCTGATCGGATTCCCCTCACCATGCCTGCATCACCGCCGCAATTGGCGCTCCGCGACGCCGCGATCACCTTCGGCGGCAAGCCGCTATTCTCCGGCATCTCGCTTGGGATCGGCCGGGCTGAGCGCGTCTGCCTCGTGGGTGCCAATGGCAGCGGCAAGTCGACCATCCTGAAAGCACTGGCCGGCGAGATCGAGCTCGATTCCGGCAAACGCTTTGTCCAGCCGGGCTTGAAGATCGGCTATCTGCCGCAGAGCCCGAGCTTCAGCGCTGGCGGCGCAGTGGCGGACTATGTCGCCGCCGCCCTCGCCGATGGCCATGCGGATGACTATCGCGTCGCGCGCGCGCTCGATCACCTCAGCCTCGACGGCGCACGCGATATCGCGACGCTCTCCGGTGGCGAAGGGCGCCGCGCCGCGCTGGCGCGGGTCCTTGCCGGCACGCCGGATCTGATGCTGCTGGACGAGCCCACCAACCATCTCGACCTCCCCACCATCGAATGGCTGGAGCAGGAGCTGCTCGACTTCCCGGGTGGCGTGCTGATGATCAGCCACGACCGCACCTTCTTGAACCGCCTGACCCAGCGCCTGCTCTGGCTCGATCGCGGGCGCCTCTTCGAGCACGAAGGCGGCTTCGCCGATTTCGAGGACTGGTCCCAGCGCATCATCGAGCAGGAGGCGGCCGAGGCCTATCGGCTGAAGAAACGGATTGAACAGGAGGAGTATTGGCTCGCCCGCGGCGTCACCGCGCGCCGCTCGCGCAACGAGGGCAGGCGGCGCAATCTCCTGGCCCTCCGCCAGCAGCGGCGCGACAGCTTGAAAGCGCAGGGTGTGGCTAAGCTGGAGCTCGGGGAAGCCGAGACCAGCGGCCGCCTCGTCATCGAAGCGAAGGCGATCTCGAAATCCTTCACCCGGCCAGACGGCACGACTTTGCCGATCGTGAAGAGCTTCTCCAGCCGCATCCTGCGCGGCGACCGCGTCGGTCTGATCGGGCCCAACGGGGCCGGCAAGACCACACTGCTCAAGATCCTGACTGGCGAGCTTGTCCCGGATTCCGGCAGCGTCCGGCTCGGTGTCGGCGTGAGGAAGATCGCCCTCGACCAGCGCCGCGAGAGCTTCGACCTCGAGGCCACTCTGTGGCAGACGCTCGCCCCCGGCGGCGGCGACTCCATCATGGTCAACGGAAGGCAGAAGCACGTCGTGGCCTATCTGAAGGATTTCTTGTTCGACGAGAAGCAGGCGGTGATGCCGGTCAGGGCGCTCTCCGGTGGCGAACGGGCGCGTCTCCTGTTGGCGAAGCTGTTCGCCCAGCCCTCCAATCTCGTGGTGCTGGACGAGCCCACCAATGATCTCGATATGGACACGCTCGATCTCCTGCAGGAGGTGCTCTCGGACTACGACGGCACGGTGCTGATCGTCAGCCACGACCGCGACTTCCTCGACCGCCTGACGACCAGCGTGATTGCGGTCGAAGGCGAGGGCGGGGTGGCGGAGTATCCGGGTGGTTACAGCGACTACCTGGTACAGCGCCCGGCGCCGCAGGGGCGCTCGGAGGCGCGGCCGGAGCGCCGTGCTGCTCCCGAGCCGAGGACGACGCGCGCGGAACCGCCGCTCAGCGGCAAGGAGCAGAAGGAGCTTGCGGATCTGCCGGCGAAGATCGCTACGTTGGAGAAGGACATCGCCACCATCGAACAGGCGCTACACGACCCCGACTTCTATGCCCGCGATGCTGCCAAGTTCAAACGCGCGAGCGATCTCCTCGCCACGAAGAAAGCCGAGCTCGAAACCGCCGAGCACCGTTGGCTGGAGCTCGAGGAGAAGCAGTCCCGGTTGGCGTCGTAAGGGTCTGCGCAGGTGGACCATGACGAGTGCCAGCGGGGCGGGCTATAAAGTGCCTTGAGCAGGCCCTAAGTCGTCCCCAATGAAGATCTCCCGTATCCGTCTCTTCCGCCAGTTCCAGCCCTTCCGCGACGGGCCCTACACCTGTTCCGGCAATCGCACCGCCACAGGCTTCGATTCGGCAATCGTCGCCATCGAAGCCGATGACGGCACGACCGGCTGGGGCGAGATGGCCCCGCTCGGCAGTTTCTATTCCGAAGCCTTCAGCGCCGGTGCTCGCACCGGGATCGCCGAGCTCGCCCCGGTGCTGATCGGCCAGGATCCGCGCCAGAGCGAGCGCCTCGCGGCGCTGCTCGATCTCCACATGATGGGCCAGCCCTATGTGAAG
>DATKMF010000191.1:0-24675 GCA_035542015.1 Candidatus Cybelea sp. | reverse complement strand
AGGCCGACCTCGACCATGATGTAGCCGAGGCCGAGGCAGGCGAAATAGACGATGGTGCCGAGCTTGCCCGGATTGCGCTGGAAGATCGCGCGCCAGCCGAGCAGCACGGGGAGCGCGATCAGCACCAGCGAGACCGCTGCGGCGACGCCGAGCGTCGCCCAAAGCAGCAGATAGCCCCAGTCGTCCTGGAACAGCTCCAACCGGTCGGTGATGTTCGGCAGATCCGCGGGTTTCTCATAGGCCGCGAAATAGGGCCGGTCGTTGGTCAGCGGATGGATGTCGAACACATAGCGCTTCGCCAGATCGCTCCAGCCGCCGAAGATCAGATCGTGCCAGGCGAGCCGCCCCAGCGCGATCGCGGGCAGCACCTGTGGCGTGCCGTCGTTCGAAGAATCATCGCCCGCGGCGCCGGAAGGATCCGTCGTGTTGTCGAGCGTGGGATCGGCGGCATCGGCGCCCTGTGTCTGGGTCGCGTCGGACGCGGTCTTCGCCGCCGGGCTCGGCGTCGCGCCGAAGATCTGGTCGTGATAGGCGGTGAGCAGGGCATCGCTGCCGCTGTCGTCGAAACCGATGCCGGGATAGTAGACCTCGTCGAAGGAGAGTCCCTTCGTCGTGTCGTGCAGGGTCGCGATCTCGTCGGGCGCGAAGCCGCCGCGCTTGTAGAGCACGGTCGTGGTCGAGAGATAGGTCTCGACCGCATAGAAGCTGTTGCCGAGATTGCCGGGATCAACCGCGCGCGCCGCCTCGACCAGGGTCGCGTAGAGCCGCAGCACCGATTTCGGCGGGTCTTCCTTGTTCCAGAGCGTCACCGAGAGGATGCCGCCGGGTTTCAGGGCGCGCATATAGCTCTCGATCGCCTCCTGCGCGTAGGCGTATTTCTCGACGATGGCGAAGCCGCCGGGATTGGAGAGGCCGGCGGAATCGGCGAGGCTCAAGTCCACGACGTCGTAGCGGTCGCTGGTGCGCGCCAGATAGAGCCGCCCGTCATAGCCGATGACCTTGAGCTTCGGATCGTGCATCAGGTCGCCGGTGAAGTCGCGGATCTCCTGGTGATTGAGGAATGCGTCGCGGATCGCCGGATTGGGCTCGGCGACGGTCACCGACCGGGCGCCGCTCTTCAGCGCCACCACGCTGGAGATGCCGCCGGCGAACTGCACGACGAAGACGTCCGCGTCCTTCTTCAGCACATAGGGGTAATGCATCGGCAGATAGCGGAAATAGGCGGTCTGCGCCTCGGGCAGCGTGCGCATCACGCCGGTCGGGCCCTCGCCGTCGACATAGAGGCCCCAATAGGCGTTGACCGGCATCTCGGAGAGATTGAAGGCGGCGTTGTCGGAGAGGCCGGGCGCGAAATGCAGATAGGAGCTGGAATAGAGCTCGAGCTCGCCGAAGGGCGAAATCTCGTGATAGACCCGCTGCGCGTCCGGGAATTTCCGCGCGTAGGCGACGCCCTTGTAGTCGGTGGTCGCGAGCTTGGTGATGCCGAAGGCACCGGGCAGCGCGAAGTGACCAAGGAAGGCGAGCGCCACAGAGATCGCCAGGGCGCTCAGCGCCCGCGTCCGCTTCTCCTGCGCGAGGAACCAGAGCAGCGCGCCCGCGGCCCAGAGCAGCAGCGGCGTCGCGATCAGATCCTCGGGCGGAAGCAGATACATGGCGCCGAGCATCGAGAGGCCGCAGAGGCCGGAGCCCACGAGGTCGGCGAAATAGACCCGGGCGAAGGCGGTGCGGCTCCTGAGCAGAACGGCGCCGATGAACAGCGCGCCGGCGAGGAAGGGCAGGAAATAGAGCAGGAAGTTCGCCAGCAGGAGCCAGACCTGGTTCGGATCGGAGACCAGGAAGATCGCGTTGAACGGATGCTGCTGGGCGATCAGATTGGCGGCGACGGTCAGCGGGCCGTAGATCAGCAGTGCCCCGTTGGCGACCTTGCGCCAGTTGCGCTCGAACCAGTCCTTGCCGGCGCACATCACCGCGCTGGTCAGGCCGAAGCCGAGCAGCGCCAGGCTCACCACCAGCGAGCCGAAATGCACCCAGTTGCCGACGGCGAAGATGCGCATGATGGTGATCTGCAGCGCGATCACCGATCCCGCCACCAGGCCGACGGCGAAATAAGCGGGGACCGGAATCGGCCCCGCTTCGCCCAAGGCTGCTGCTTGCCGCTCAGCCAAGCTCAGGCGATCCGGAAGACTCCCGGATCCTCATTGGCCGTTATGCGTGCCCTTGACGACGTCGCCCGAAAGCGCGGTGAAGGGTACGAAGGGCACGACCCGGCCGTTGTAGATGTCCGAACGCGCCACCGTGATCGTTCCGTCGGCGGCTTGGCTCTTGATCACCTTCAGCACGTGCTGGGCGCCGGGGGGGCCGACCGGGATCACCATGATGCCGCCGGTCTTCAACTGCTGCAGCAGCGGCGGCGGCACATGATCGATGCCGCAGGTGACGATGATCTTGTCGAAGGGTGCCGCCTCCGGCCAGCCGTAGTAGCCGTCGGCGTTCTTGGTGGTGATCGCCTTGTATTCGCTGTAGCCGTCGGCGATCAGCGCGTCATAGGTCTGCCGCGTGCGCTCGGCCAGCGGCTTGATGATCTCGACCGACCAGACCTTGTCGGTCAGGTTGGAGAGATAGGCCGACTGGTAGCCGGAGCCGGTGCCGATCTCCAGCACCTTCTCGCCCTTCTGCACGTCGATATTGCTGGTCATGCGGCCGACCAGATGCGGGCCGGAGATGGTGACCCCGAAGCCGATGTCGAGGAAGGCGTTGGCATAGGCCCGCGGCAGGTTCGGCTCGCGGACAAACTTCTCGCGCGGCGTCATCAGGAAGGCGCGCTTGTTGCGCTCGTCCTTCAAGTCCCTGTTGGCGACCAGCACCAGGAAACGCTTGAACCTCTCCGAGAGGTATTTCGGATCCTCGCCGCGGTTCTTCTGCATCCAGGCGACGAAGTTCTGCTCGTTGTCCATCGGCGGCGTTTCGTCCCAGTTATAGGGGACGGGGACATTGGCCAGGGCAGATTGACCGGTGGCACAAGCTGCCAGCGCGGCGGTGCTGGCCAGGAAATGGCGGCGATTCAAGAAACGCTCCCTATGGTCGACATCACAGGCTGACATCAATGGCGGCGATCAGCGGAATCGGCGGGAAAATGCTGTGTCCGCCCCGCCATTGTCCACCGCCTTAATGTAACAGTGCGTATCAATGAAAGGGCTGCGACAGGCGGACGCCCCGCCTGTTTCGCAGGTCAGCGCATGTTTCCGGTATGGCCGAGGGAGTAGCGGCCGGGCTGCGGCCAGACGGCCAGCCCATGCGGTTCCTTGCCGACCGGGATCTCGACCACCGCGCCGTCGGTCGTGTCGAACCGGTAGACGACATTGTCGAACCGGCCGGAGAGCCAGAGATAGCGCCCGTCCGGGCTCACATTGCCCATGTCCGGGCTGCCGCCGCCGGGGATCGTCCAGGTGGCCACCACGCGCCGCGTGGCAAAGTCGAGCACCGAGACGCTGCCCATTCCGTGCCTGGCGCCGAGCACCCGGTGCGAGCCGCGGTTGGCGATGTAGAGCTTGGTCCCGTCGCGCGAGGGATAGAGGCCGTGGGTGCCGCGGCCGGTCGGGATGAAGCCGATCTCGACGAAGCTCTCGCCGTCCACGAGAAAGATCCCGTCGGCCAGCATGTCGGCCACATAGAAGGTGCGCCCGTCCGGGGAGATCCGGATGTCCTGGGGCATGCCCATGCTGGCGCAGACCGGGAAGCCGTTGGCATCGACCGTGGTGAGCGAGGCCTGGCTCTGCTTGAAGAGGCTGTCCTTGGAGAGCGGCAGATAGCCTGTCACTTGCCGATGGACGAGATCGACCTTGACGAGACCGCCGCCGTATTCGCAGGTGAACAGCGCATAGCGCCCGTCGATCGAGAAATCCGCGTGGTTGATGCCGGCGCAGCCCGGCGTGGGCAGCGACCACTGCAGCTCCATGGTGTGGGGATCGCGGAAGTCGAGCCGCTGGCTCTCCTCGGCGACCACGATCGCCGACTTGCCGTCCGGCGTGAAATACATGTTGTAGGGATCGTCGACCGCAATGGACTTGCCCGGCTTGCCGGTCTTCGGGTCGATCGGCGTCACGCTGCCGTTCAGCCGGTTCTCGGCGTTGTTGACCACCCAGAGCGTCTGCAGGTCCCAGGCGGGAACCACGTGCTGCGGATTGACGCCGACCTTGAATCGGCCGACCACTTTCATCAGCACCGGATCGATCACCGTCACGTCCCCGGAGATCCGGTCCGGCACGTAGATGCGGTAGAGGTCGCCGGCAACCGCCGGGCTCATATGCGTGGCCGAGGTCTCGCTGTAGAGGTTCTCCGGGTTTATGACCGGCGGCATGCCGTCGACCGCCGCGATGGCGCGCGGCCGATGGTTGGGTGAGCTCGGATCGGACTGGGCGGAGGCGCCCCCGAGCCATTGACACGAGGCGACGATCGCCGCCACGGAGAAGGCGGCCAGGAACCGGGGATTGAACGCGTATTTCAAGCTGCGCCCGCGCGAGAAGCAATTGCTCCCTCAGCCGGTATCACAGGGCGGGGGGCTGGACAACTTTTTTCCGGTAACGGTTTGAAACAATAGGCGTTTAGGGCCGCGACGGATTGTCTCCGTCGCGGCCCGGAGTCGTCATCCTCGAGTCAGCTAATCGAGGTCGTTGCGCAGCCGATACGCCTGGTCGGCGAGGTTCCGCAGGTAGACCGCGTCGCCGCCGGCGGTCGAGCGCAGGGTGACGTCGGTCGCCGTGTCGCTCTCCGTCTGGTAGAGCTCGGCGGCCGCCTGCTGGTCGGCGATCACTTGGTCGAGGTAGGCGCGGTCGAAGTCCCGGCCGCTTAAGGCTGAGATCCGGTTGATGGCGTCGCTGCCGGCCGGGTTGGGCTGCCAGGCCAGCGAGACATTGTGCCGGAGCGCGATTCCGTCGAGCTCGTCGGCCATGCGCCGGTGATTGTCCAGCATCTGCCGCGCGAACTCGCGCACGTCCTCGGTGTCGGCGCGCTGATAGGCGACGCGCGAGAGATTCTGCTCGGTCGCGTTGAACTGGGAGGCGCGCGCCATGAAGTCGACATCGCCCGGCACCACGATGCTCGTCGGCACGGAGGTCCCCGGCACGATGACGGTGCCGCCGATGGTGTTGGGCACGGTCGTGTATTGCGGCGTCACGACGGCGGGGTTCTGCACGACCACCGCCGATCCGGCGGGTGCCAGGGTCGGCGAGACCGTCGGCGTCGCCGTGGGGTAGGCGGGCTGCGCGTGCGCGAGGTTGCCGGAGTCCTTGGTGTAGCGATAGTTGGGGCTGGAGGCGCAGCCCGCGATCGCCACCGCGGCGAAAGAGAGCGCCGCCGATGCCAGCAGCGCCTGCTTCATGGGAGTATTCATGATCCTGGCCTTTCCAATCGCCTGTTGGGTCGGCGCGGAGATTGCGGCCTCAAGCTCCGGCGCCCTCGGTCGGGATCGGCGTCAAATCCTGCCGCTGGCGAGCAGCACGATCACGACGATCAGCACCAAGGTCAGTCCGCCGCTCGGATAGTAGCCCCAGCCCCGGCTGTAGGGCCAGGTGGGGATCGCGCCGATCAGCAGCAGAATGAGGACGATGATCAGAATCGTGCCGAGCATGTGGCCTCCACGCGGTTGTCTGCGTTGTGCACCCGGCATCGGCCGCGATTGCACAATCCTGCGAACCAACCTGTGCAATCGGGCTGGGTTCCCTGCGGTCCGTCCGGCCGGGCTGGACGGCGACAGTCGGGTCGGCCACGATAGGACGAACCGCAAGAGAGGAGGGCAGCGCATGGCGATCCGGATGATGCCGGGACTGGCGGGGATCGAGCAGGTTGGCGACGACCCGGCCCGTTCCTACACGCTGCCCGCCCGCGCCTATTTCGATCCTGCGATCCATGCTCGAGAGCGCGAGGCGGTGTTCGCCCGCGCCTGGTGCTATGCCGGGCATCTCGGCGCGCTCCAGGAGCCCGGCGATTACCTGACGGCACGCATCGCCGACGAGAACATCCTGGTGATCCGCGGCAAGGACCGCGTGTTGCGCGGCTTCTACAATGTCTGCCAGCACCGTGCCCATGAGCTGCTGCAGGGCAGCGGTCGCGCCACCGTGATCGCCTGCCCCTATCACGCCTGGACCTATCGCACCGACGGCAGCCTGCGCACCGCCCGCGGCGCCGAGACGCTGCCGGAATTCGATCCTGCCGGATTCGGGCTGAAGCCCGTGCGAGTCGAGACCCTCGCCGGCTTCGTCTTCGTCAATCTCGACCCCGACGTGCCCTCGCTCAAGGAGCAGAGCGGCGATCTCGAAGCTGAGATCCGCAGCTACTGTCCGGAGATCGACAGTCTGCTGCTCGCACGGCGGCTCTCCTATCGCGTGCTCGGCAACTGGAAGAACTCGGTCGACAACTTCCTCGAATGCTATCACTGCCATGTCGCGCATTCCGACTTCTGCGATCTGGTGGACATGTCGACCTATCGCTCGGTCTGCCACGGCATCTATTCCAGCCATTGCGGCCGATCGCGCGCGACCGCCAACCGCGCCTATACCTACGCCGGCGACGCGAGCGCCCAGCGCTTCGGATCCTGGTGGCTCTGGCCCGATCTCTCGATCGAGGTCTTCCCCGGCGCGCCCAACGTGAACATCTTCCACCACGTGCCGGTCGGGCCTGAAGAGACGCGGCACGAGTTCGAGTTCTACATGCTCTCCTCGACGCCGACGCAAGAGCAGGAGGATGCGATCCGCTACATCGATCAGGTGCTGCAGGCGGAGGACATTCCCCTGGTCGAGAGCGTGCAGCGCGGCTTGAAGAGCCGCGGCTACAATCAGGGTCGCTTCATCGTCGACCAGGCCCGCACCGACATGAGCGAGCACGCCGTGCACCACTTCCACACGCTGGTCGCTAACGCGTTGGCAGGCTAGGGCCGGCGCGCTGCCGCGCACTCGGCGCGGCGGCCTTGACCTTCATCAACATCCTGAAGTGACGGATTGCCGCGAGGCGGCGTGCCTCAGCCGATTGTCAGGTTGGCAACGGCATGATCGCTGTCGACTCGATGGCGGCTGGTTTGGTGAAACTCCCGATGATGGCGTCCGACAGAAAGCAGACAGGCGCGGAGCGTGCGCCCATGCGGATGCTGCTGGTGTGGGATCTGCCGACCCGTGTCTTCCACTGGCTCCTGGTGCTCTGCGTCGCCACCGCCCTGATCACCGGATTCCTGGCGCCGGAATGGTGGAAGGGCGTGCACGCTGTCGCGGGCTACGGCACCGTCCTGTTGCTGGTGTTTCGCCTGATCTGGGGCGTGTTCGGCGGCGAATACAGCCGCATCGCAAGCTTCGTCTATTCGCCGCGCCGCACACTGGAGCATCTGCGCGGGCTCCTTATGCTGAGACCGCCGCATTACATGGGCCACAATCCCAGCGGCGCCGCGATGATCTTCGCTCTGATGGCTGTGCTGATCGCCTTGACGACGACAGGATTGATCGAGCTCGGCGGTGAAGAGAAGCAGGGCCCGCTCGCCGGCATCGTCGGTTACGCGCTGGGCAACGGCCTGAAGCCGGTGCATCGCGCCCTCGCCATCGTGCTGATCGCGATGGTCACGCTCCACATTCTCGGCGTGGCGGTCGAGATCGCGATAACCCGAGCGCCCCTGATCCGGGCGATGATCACCGGCTGGAAGCCGCTGCCAGCCGGGGAGCCGGTGCCCGAGCCGCGGTCGGCACGCCCGCGCGCTGCTGCGGTCGCTCTCGCGCTGGTCGCGCTGCCGGCCGCGGTAGTGCTGGGGGAGCTGTCGCGATTGCCGCCGACCGGCATCCCGACTCTGCCCGCGAACGATCTCTATGCGGAGGAATGCGGTGCCTGCCACGCGCCGTTTCACCCCAGCCTCCTGCCGCGCAGCTCGTGGGCCGGGGTGATGGCGGGGCTGTCCGACCATTTCGGTCAGGACGCCAGCCTGCCGCATGACGAAGTGCAGCGGATCGGCGCTTATCTGCAGACCTATGCCGCGGAGGCGTGGGACACCGAGGCCGCACGCCGATTCGCCGTCATCGCGGCGGACGAGCCGCTGCGCATCACCGCGACCCCCTATTGGCGCAAGAAGCACGCAAGGCTGGACGCGGCCGTCTTCAGCCGACCTGCGATCGGTACGAGGAGCAACTGCTCGGCCTGCCACCAGGACGCAGCGACCGGCCGGTTCGATGACCAGGCGATTCACATCCCAGGAGACAAGGCGCATGCAAGTCAGACGGTCGATTGATCTTCGTGTGATCCTGCCGGCGGCGGGCGCGGCGGTCCTGTTGATGATGGGGACGGCGCTCGCGCTGGCGGATCCGGCGCGGGACGCCATCCTCGCGGCCCTGGCGACGCAGGCCAAGGCGGCGGATCCGGCCTTCACCGCATTCTCGGCGGCGCGCGGCGAGGCGTTCTGGAACGCCGAGCACAGCGGTGGCAATCCGGACCTGCGGTCCTGCACCAGCTGTCACACCAAGGACCCCACGGCCGAGGGCAAGACGACCGTCGGCAAGGCCATTGCGCCGATGGCGGTCTCGAAGTCGCAGCAGCGGTTCACCGACGAGGCCAAGATGACGAAGTGGTTCGATCGCAACTGCAACAACGTGCTCGGCCGCGTCTGCACGCCGACCGAGGAAGGCGACATCATCACCTATCTCTCCGGAAAGTGAGGTCCACCATGGTCCGCCGACTGCTCGCGTTCGGTGTGGCGCTCAGCCTCGGTGCCGCACCGGCATTGGCTCAGGGAACGAAATTCCCGCCGATCACCGACAAGACGACGCTGACGGAATGCAGCGCTTGCCACCTGGCGTTCCCGCCACAATTGTTGCCCGCGCGCTCCTGGCAGGCGCTCCTCGGCAACCTCGGCAATCATTTCGGCCAGAGCGCCACGCTCGCCGCTCAGGACCAGGCGACCGTCCTCGCCTATCTCAAGGCGCATGCCGCCGATGCGCCGGGCACTCCGGGCGGGGCGACCTACCTCAAGGGCTTGCAAGCAAGCACGACGCCGCTTCGGATCACGGAGACGCCGTACTGGAAGCGTTGGCACGGCGAGGTGTCCAAGGCGCGGTTCGCGCAGGTGAAATCGCCGGCGAACTGCGAGGCCTGTCACAAGGGCGCCGCCAAGGGCCAGTTCACCGAGGCGGAAGAAGAGGAGTAGCGCGGCAGCCGGCACGGTCTTGCCGGTCTTGCAGCGAACGCCTTAGACTGGCCGCCCCATTCGCGACGGAGGCGGCATGCAGCAGCACGACGACCGTCATCACGATCATGAGCACGAACACGCGCACGAAGGCTCGGCATTGCCGGAGATCGCGCTGCGCGTGAAGGCGCTGGAATCGATCCTGACTGAGAAGGGCTATATCGATCCCGCGGCGATCGATGCGATCGTCGAGACCTACGAGACCAAGATCGGCCCGCGTAACGGCGCCAGGGTGGTCGCCAAGGCGTGGAGGGATCCCGCCTATCTCGACCGCTTGCGCACGGATGCGACCGCCGCGATCGCCGAGCTCGGCTTCACCGGGCGCCAGGGCGAGCACATGGTGGCCGTCGAGAACACGCCGGACAGGCACAACCTCGTCGTCTGCACGCTCTGCTCCTGCTATCCGTGGTCCGTGCTCGGGTTGCCGCCGGTCTGGTACAAGGCGGCACCCTATCGCTCGAAGGCGGTCATCGATCCCCGCGGTGTGCTCGCCGATTTCGGCATCACTCTGCCCGCCGGCACCGAGATCCGGGTCTGGGATTCGACCGCCGAGCTTCGCTATCTGGTGATCCCGCTCCGCCCGGTAGGCACGGCAGGCTGGAGCGAGGAGCGGCTCGCAACCCTGGTCACCCGCGATTCCATGATCGGCACGGGCCTCGCGCTTGCAGCGGGAGGTGCATGATGAACGGTGCCCAGGACTTGGGCGGCATGATGGGGTTCGGCCCCGTGCAACCGGAGCCGAACGAGCCCGTGTTCCACGCCGATTGGGAGAAGCGCGCGCTCGGGATGACGCTCTGTGCCAGCGCGCTCGGCGAATGGAATCTCGACATCTCGCGCCATTCCCGCGAGAGCCTGCATCCCGCCGACTATCTCTCCTCCAGCTACTACGAGATCTGGATCAAGGGTCTTATCAAGCTTCTCGCCGCGCGCGGTCTCGTCAGCGCGGAGGAGCTCGAAGCCGGCCGCAAGCTCGTTGCACCGCGTCCGACCGCGCGTTCGCCGCTGCCACCCGCCGACGTGCCGGCGGCGCTGGCCCGCGGCGGTCCGACCGAACGTCCGGTCGCGCGCGAGCCGCGCTTCGCGGTCGGCGATCGGGTCAAGACCCGCAACATTCATCCGACCGGCCACACCCGGCTGCCGCGCTATGCCCGCGGCAAGCTCGGCATCGTCGAGCGCTGCCAGGGCGGTTACGTCTTCCCCGATAGCAACGCCCATCAAAAAGGCGAGGACCCGCAATGGGTCTACTCCGTCGTCTTCGCCGGGACCGAGCTCTGGGGCGAAGCGGCGGACCCGCTTCTCACGGTCGCGATCGACTGCTGGGAGCCGTATCTTGAACCCACCGCCTGACCTGCCCGGCCTGCCGCGCGACGCCGAGGGACCGGTCTTCCGCGAGCCTTGGGAGGCACAGGCCTTCGCCATGGCGGTGCATCTCCACGACCGCGGCGTCTTCACCTGGAATGAATGGGCGGCGGCGCTTGCAGCGGAGATCAAGGCCGCCGGTCCCGCCGACACCGGCGAGAAATATTACGGTCATTGGCTCGCCGCATTGGAGAAGCTCGTCGCGGTGAAGGCGTTGACCACCACCGGCGAGCTCGCGGTCCGCCGCGACCAATGGGACCGCGCCGCGCGCGCGACGCCGCACGGCCAGCCGATCGCGCTTTCGAACGATCCCGAATCCGCCGCTTCGCTGTCGTAGAATCCGGAACCGCGCTCCGACCCGGCCGTTACCGGATTCCCCGAGTCCGGTTCGTGGCCCGTCTCGATGTCTCGTCGTTTCCTGCCGGCGCTGGCGCTGCTTTGCTTCGGCTTGGCCGGCTGCTCTCTCGACCGCACCACCGATCCGCAGCGCACCGCGACGGAGGAACTGCTGATCTCGACTGCGGCCGACCGCGCCGCGGAGAACATGGCCCTTGACCTCGGGCCGACTCGCAAGGCGTTCCTCGACGCCACCAATTTCGAAGGGCTCGACAGCAAGTACGCGATCGGCGCCATCCGCAGCAGCCTGCTGAAGCACGGCACGCATTTCGTCCAGGACAAGAAGGACGCCGACACGATCGTCGAGATCCGCTCGGGCGCGCTCGGCATCGACAAGGATGGAACCCTGGTCGGCATTCCGAGCTTCAACCTGCCGATCCCGCTCGCCGGCCAGCTGCAGACGCCGGAGATCGCCTTCTACAAATTCGAGGAGCAGCAGGGCATCGCCAAGTTCGGAGCCACCGCCTACGACGCCAAGGACGGCCATTTCATCGCCGAATCGACCCCGCCGCTCGGCCGCTCGCATCTGCAGAAGCATGTCGTCCTGATCGTCTCCTGGACCAACGACGACGTCCACGGCAATGACGGCCATGGGGAGAAAGGGGCCAGCAACACGCTGTTCGAGCCGTAGTGACGGCCTGGGTGATCGCCTATAGTGGCGGCTTCCCAGGAGAGAGGCGAGGCCGACCGATGCGAACCCTGCTCTGCTACGGCGATTCCAACACCCATGGCACCGCGCCGATGCACGATCTCGACGACGACCGCCGCTTCGGTCCGACCGAGCGTTGGGTTGGCGTTCTCCGCGCGGCGTTGGGCGCGGACTGGTTCGTGGTCGAGGACGGCTTGCCCGGCCGCACGACGGTGCTCGACGATCCGATCGAGGGCATCTACAAAAACGGCCTCACCTACCTGACGCCCTGCCTCGAGAGCCATCGGCCGCTCGATCTCGTCGCCATCATGCTCGGCACCAACGATCTGAAGGCGCGCTTCGGCATGCCGCCCTCGGACATCGCGGCCGGCGCCGGTCTGCTGGTCGAGCAGGTGGCGATCGCGCTCGGCCGCATGAAGCAGAGCGCCAAGGTGCTGTTGGTGGCACCCCCGCCGATCCTGGAGGTCGGCTGCCTCGCCGACATGTTCGCCGGCGGTGCGGTCAAGTCCCAGGCCTTCGCCCGCCACTACCAGGCAACCGCGGCTCGGCTCGGCGCCGCCTTCCTCGATGCGGGCTCGGTCATCGCCAGCAGCAAGATCGACGGCATCCACCTCGACCTGCCCGCGCACCAAGCGCTGGGCGCGGCATTGGCCGGGGCGGTGAAGCAGCTTTAGTAGGTCCGTCATGCCCGGGCTTGACCCGGGCACCTCGTGCCAACTGGCGCCGGACCCGCGGGTCAAGCCCGCGGGTGACGAGTCGATGGGAACCTACTGCGCCGCTTTCGCAGCGACGCGCTTCTCCGCCTCGGCCACGACCTGCATGGTCTTCAGGAGGCTCGCCGGGTTGACGCTGATCGAGTCGATGCCCTGCTCGGCGAGGAAGGCGGCGACTTCCGGATAGTTGGCCGGCGCCTCGCCGCAGATGCCGACATGGCGATGATTGCGATGGGAACCCTGGATCGCCAGGCGGAACATCTCCTGCATGCCGGGATCGCGCTCGTCGAAGTCGAAGGCGACGATCTCGGAATCGCGATCGACGCCGAGCGTCAGCTGGGTCAAATCGTTGGAGCCTATCGAGAAGCCGTCGAACAGCTTGGCGAAGGCGTCGATCTGGATCACGTTGTTCGGAATCTCGCACATCACGTAGATCTCGAGGCCTTTGTCGCCGCGCTTCAGGCCATAGCGTGCCATGGCGTCGATCACTTTCTTCGCCTCGTCGACCCGCCGGCAGAACGGGATCATGAGCTTCAGGTTGGTGAGGCCCATCTCCTCGCGCACCCGCCGCATCGCCGCGCATTCGAGCGCGAAGCCCGCGGCATAGGCCGGGTGGTCATAGCGCGAGGCCCCGCGGAAGCCGATCATCGGGTTCGATTCCGTGACCTCGAAGGCGGCGCCGCCCTTCAGGCTCGCATATTCGTTGGTCTTGAAGTCCGACATCCGCACGATCACCGGCCGCGGGTGGAAGGCGGCGCAGATCGTGGCGACGCCTTCGGAGAGCCGCTCGACGAAGAAGTCGCCCGGCTTCTTGTAGTGCCGCGTCAGTCGCTTGATCGCCGCACGCTCCTTGGCCGAAGCGACTTTGTCCGGCTTCAGCAGCGCCATCGGATGCACGCCGATATGCTCGTTGATGATGAATTCGAGCCGCGCCAGGCCTACGCCCTCGTTCGGCAGCATGGCGACGCCGAAGGCGAGGTCCGGGTTGCCGAGATTGGCCATGATATGGGCGCGGGTCTTCGGCACCGAGGTCGCCGGCACGCGATGCACCTCGAAGGCGAGCTTACCCTGGTAGACATGGCCCACATCGCCCTCGGCGCAGCAGGCCGTGACGATCTCGCCGGTCTTCAGCTTCTTGGTCCCGGTCTCGGTGCCGACCACCGCCGGCACGCCGAGCTCGCGGGCGATGATCGCCGCATGGCAGGTGCGCCCGCCGTGATTGGTGACGATCGCGGCCGCGGTCTTCATCACCGGCTCCCAGTCGGGCGTCGTCGTTTCCGCGACCAGCACCTCGCCCGGTCTGAAGGCGGCGAAGTCCTTCTGGCTCCTGACCACGCGCACCTTGCCGGTCGCGATCTTCTCGCCGACCGCGCGGCCGGTCTCCAGCACCTTGCCGGTGCCCTTCAATTCGTAGGTCTCGAACATCTCGGCCGACTTGCGCGAGGCCACCGTCTCGGGGCGCGCCTGGACGATGTAGAGCTTGCCGTCGTCGCTGTCCTTGGCCCATTCGATGTCCATCGGCATCGGGTGCCCGGCCTTCTCGGAATAGTGATCCTCGATCTTGATCGCGGCGCCCGCGAGCAGGAGCGCCTCCTTGTCCGAGATGCAGAACACCTCGCGCTGGGCCTGGGGCGTCACGGTCTGCTTGGTGCTCTTGTCGCCATGGCCCTTCGCATAGATCAGCCGCAGCGCCTTGCTGCCGAGCGAGCGGCGCAGGATGAAACGGCGTCCCGCCTTGTAGCCGGATTTGTGGACGTAGAACTCGTCGGTATCGACCTTGCCCTGGACGATGTTCTCGCCGAGCCCGTAGGAGCCCGTGATGAAGACGACGTCGCGGAAGCCGGATTCGGTGTCAAGCGTGAAGATGACGCCGCTCGAGGCCTTGTCCGACTTGACCATCTTCATCACGCCGACCGAGAGCGCCACTTTGAAATGGTCGAAGCCCTTGTCCAGGCGGTAGGCGATGGCGCGGTCGGTGAAGATCGAGGCGAAGCAGTGCCGGCAGGCTTCGGCCACGTCCGCATCGCCGCGCACGTTCAAATAACTGTCATGCTGTCCGGCGAAGCTCGCATCCGGCAGGTCCTCCGCCGTCGCCGAGCTCCGGACCGCGACCGCGACGCCCTTGCCGTACTCCTTCTCCAGCCGGCGATAGTTCTCGATGATGATCCTCTTCAGCTCCGCACCACCGGTTGCGGCGTAGACCACCTCGCGCGCCGCCTTGGCGCGCTTGGCCAGCAGCTTCACGTCCTCATGGCCGAGGCCGTCCAGAAGCGCGTGCAGCTTCGGCAAGGCGCCGGCCTCGTCCAGCGCCTGGCGATAGGCCGCGGCGGTCAGCGCGAAGCCGTTCGGCACGCGAATACCCTCTATGGTCAAAGCGGTGTAGAGCTCGCCCAACGAGGCATTCTTGCCGCCCACCTCGGGCACTTGGGCGATACCGATGTCCTTGAACCATTTGGCCAGATCGGATGAAGCCATGGGGGATGCTCCTCGATGTCTCCTGGGATGTCGCAAGCCAGCATAGTCCGGCCAGGGGATGCGGGGGTTGATGCATATCAAAGGCGAAGACCGCGCCCCTGACTCCCTGGCTACAGGAACCGCGTGTGCGAAAGAATTACTGCCGTTCTGTACACGATACCGTGATCCATGTTGACTGAGATCAAGCGCAATGCGTGTGCGGAGCGCCGCTACAGGTACGATGTCCCAAGATTGCTATAGCCCGCTTCCAGAGCGGCTTTCAGCAATCTGACACGAAGAATATGGGAATAGTCCGACACCTGGTTCGTTTCTTGGGCACGGCGGGATGAGAGCGAAAGTTGCGGAACGCCGTATCATCGAACTTCAAATATATCCCTGGAGGATTTTGTCATGGGCTCGTTCAAATACAATCAATCGGTCCTGCCGCTCCGTTTCGGTCGCACCGCTCTGACCGCGCTCTGCCTGGCCACTGCAGGCGCGGCGCTTTCCACCTTCCCGCTGGCGGGTGTCGCTTTCGCCGATGAAGGCGAGGGCGGCGGCCACGACAGCGGCGACGGGCACGGCGGCGGCGGCAACAGCAACAGTGGCTCCGGCCATGGTACCGCGACCCACGACACCGGCCATGCCGGCAGCCAGGCGTCGGGCGGCGGCGAAGGTTCCGATGACTCGGCCGACCAGGGCAGCGATGAGGGCGGCGACCAGGCTTCCGGCGGAACCGAGGGCTCCGACGATGCCGCGGAGCAAGGCGGCAGCAACGGCGGCGACCAGGCGGGTGGCGGCGAGCAGGATCCCGGCGGCGACGCGGCCGACGATGCGACCGACCCAACCGAGCAGGACGGCACCGACAGCCCGGACAACAGCCCGACGACACCACCGCCGGCGAACTAAGGCCGACCTCCCAAGAACATCGGAGATTTGATCGACCGGCCGGCGGAAGAGTTCCCGCCGGCCGGGTCTGCATTCGCACACCGGGCTAGGGGGTTTCGGAACAATGGCGTCTTTACCGGTGTTCGAGAAGAATCGAAAATGCTCTGCGTCCGGCGGACAGCCGGCGGCGGGAATAAGCGGGTATGCTGGTCGTTTGATGATCGAGAAGCCGGAGATGAACGTCCCCGATCGAGACCGGGACGACGACCGGACAAAGATGGGACGCGACATCGTGGCCTTGCTGCCGCGGCTGCGCCGCTTCGCCGCCGGCCTCACCGGTTCGGTCCAGGAGGGAGACGACGTCGTGCAGACCGCCTGTCTGCGCGCGCTGGAACGGCACCATCAGTGGGAGCCGGGCAGCCGCCTGGACAGCTGGATGTTCCGCATCATCCGCAACGTCTGGCTGGACCGTGCCAAATCCGCCTGGAGCCGTCTGGTGCGCGGCGAGCCCGAGCTGCTCGAAGCCATGCCGGACCGGCCGCTCGAGCGCCAGCTCGAGGCGCGCAACGAGTTGGCCTCGGCCCGTACGGCGATCGCGGCGCTGCCGCAGGCCCAGCGAGAGGTGCTGCTGCTGGTGACGGTCGAAGGCCTCAGCTACGAGGCCGCGGCCGAGGTGCTGCAGATCCCGCTCGGCACCGTGATGAGCCGCCTGGCGCGGGCGCGGGTCGCGGTGGCGCGCAGCGTGCGCGGCGAGGATGCCGCGTCGGGCGACAAACGCGTCGCCGCGCGGCCCGAGGATTGAAGGATAGGATTGAAGGATCGCAATGTCAGAGCATGACGACCGGGGCGACGAAGCGCCGGCGGATGCCGCGGAGGAGGAACGCATGATCCGCATCATGCAGTATTGTGACGGCGTGCTGGCGCCGCGCGAAGCGGCGGCGATCGCCGAGGAGATCGCGCGCGATCCCGAGGCTGCGCGCCTTGCCGAGGAGTTCGCGCTCGGGGCGAAGGCCGCCAAGCGCGCCTGGTCGGGCCTGGATGCCGGCCCGGTGCCGCTCGGGCTCGCGCGCCGCGTGGCGCATGCCGCGCGCATGCCGATAACGCAGAAGCACCCGAGGCGGATCCCGGTCGGGTGGCGCATGGCGGCGGCACTGGTGATCGGCGGCTTCATGGGCGCCCTCGGTCTCTCCCTGATCGACCGCGGCAGCGGCGATCACGGCCTGCGCCTCGCCGGCGTCGGGCCGGCCTCGACGGCCGCCGTCGACCGGAGCTGGACACCGGCGCTGATGACGGCGCTCGGCCGCGATCCGGAGACGGCGCGCATCACCTTCACCAGCGCCGCGGGCCACGAGGACACGATTGCCGTCTCGCGCTGGTTCGATACCCAGACCGGCCTGCGCTGCGCCGAGTTCGTGCGCTCGGCCTCGGGCGCCGCGGATACCGGCGGCATCGCCTGCCGCAAGAGCGACGGCGGCTGGGACATCATCGAGCAGGAGCGTTGAGACCAACTCTTAGACTGAAGCTCGCTGGCGCCGCCGCGTCCCTGCTCGCGGCGGCGAGCCTCTTTGTGGGAATCTCCGTGTCACCGATCGTTGCTACGGGCAGCAGCTCGGCCTTTGCCGATAGCGGCAACGGCCAGGGCAATGGCGACAACGATGGCAACGGCCATGGGAACGGCAACGGCAACGGCAACGGTAACGGGAATGGCAACGGCAACGGGAATGGAAACGGCAACGGCAACGGCAAGGCCGACGGCGGCGACGATGATGCCGGTGCCGGCGATGCGGCGCCGTCACCGGATGCGTCCTCCGGCGACGACGCCGGCGGCAACGGGAAGCGGGGCGGCGCGATTCCCGACGAGCGTGTCGGCGGCGCCCATGACCGCGTGGTCAGGAGCGAGATCGTGGTCGCCGAGGCGGACGCGTCGCTCGCCGGCTTTGCCGTTGCGCACGGGTTCCGTATCGTCGGCTCGGAGACCTTAGGCGCGCTCGGCGTTGCGGTCACCAGGCTCGCGGCGCCGGAAGGCGTCTCCGCCACCCAGGCGCGGCAGCTGATCGCGGCGCGCTTCCCCAACGCCATCGTCGATTTCAACCATCTCTATCAGCCGCAGGCGAGCCTCAGCCTCCCGGCCGCCGACTACGCGGAGAAGGCGGTGCATTGGAGCCCGCTGCTGCGCGACTGCGGCGGCGCCATTCCGCTCGGCCTGATCGACACCGCCGTCGATTGGTCGCTGCCGATCCTCACGAGCGCGCATGGGGAGTCCAAGAGCTTCCTTGAGCGGGGCATCGCGTCGGCGCCGGTTCAGCACGGCACCGGCATCGCGACACTGCTGGTCGGCCAGCAGAGCTTCGGCCTGATGCCAAATGCGCGCCTTTATGCCGCCGGCATCTTCGGGCTCGATGGGGCCGGCGTTCCGGTAGCCTCGGCGACCAGCTTCGCCTCGGCGCTCAACTGGCTGCTGACCAAGAACGTCGCCACGGTCAATGTCAGCCTGAGCGGTCCGCCGGACCGGCTGATGGCGCTGGTGGTCGAGCGCGCCCAGGCGCGCGGCATGCGCCTGGTGGCCGCCGTCGGCAACGACGGCAAGACCGGCGTGCCGCGCTATCCGGCAGCCTATCCCGGCGTCATCGGCGTCACCGCGGTCGATCAGGCGAAGCAGGTGCTCGACGCCGCCAATCGCGGCGACTTCGTGGCACTGGCCGCACCGGGCGTCGACGTGCTCATCCCGGGCCAACCCGATGCCATGGCGGCGAACGGCCGATCGGACCGGCTCGTCTCCGGCACCTCCTTCGCGGTGCCTTATGTGACGGCAATCCTCTCCAGCTACGGCAACGACACGGACCGCATGCTGGCGCGAGCGCTCGATCTCGGCGCACCCGGTCCCGACCCCGTCTACGGTCACGGCCTGGTGCAAGCGCCGGAAGCCTGCCTCAGCGCCGAGCGCTGATCTCGCCGCAGAGTTTTCGCCAATCGCGGCGCCCTTGGCGCGCCGACCCTCGCTGTCCGACTCTCGGAATATCCCGCTACTCCCGTCGTTGTCGAAGCGACCGCGGCAGCGCCGGAACCATCCGGCGTTCCACGCCGCGATACTCTCGAAACGATGACGGAGCTTCCTGCCATGAAGGCCAACTCGAAATCACGCACCCCGTCCATTCGCTATGGCGTCGGAACATTCGCTCTCCTCGCCACCCTCGGCCTCGGCATGACCGCGCTGCCGCTTGGCAATGTCGCCTTCGCCAAGAGCGATGGCGACCACGGCCATAGCGGCGATCACGGCGGCGGCACTGATGCCGGCCACGGGAATTCCGGCGCGGCCCATGGGAAGGACGCGGGCAACAGCGGCGGCAACGGATCCGGCAGCGATGATGCGGCCGGCGACGACAACGGCGGCACCACGCCCGGCAGCGACGATGCCAACGCTGCTGCCGGCATGACAAGCAATGACGACGGCTCGCTGTCGCCGAGCGGTCTCGGCAAGCTGAACGGCTTCTTCCACGCTTCGCCGAACGCGCTGGTCAACGCCTCGCCCAATTCATCGATCGGGCGCCTCAGCCACACATTCAAAGACGCGCTCGACGCGTTTGCCGCGGTCAATACGCTAACGACCGATCCCAACGCAACGCCGCCCAGCGGTCCCACCACCGACGATCTCGGCGGCATCCTCGCCGGTGCCACCAACAAAACGGTGACCGGGTCGCAGGTCAAGGCGATCATCGAACATCTCGCCGAGAGCAATCCCGACGACACGGCGCTCGGCGGCCTCGCGGCTTCCGTGGACGCCGCGACTTGCCGGGACATTGCCGATGCCGCGAACGGCCAGGCATCGAGCGACGACACATCGAGCACCGACACGTCCTCGGATGGCAGCGGCGATACGGGCTTTCTTGAGCTGCGTTAACCCTGCGACTTTCCCGCCTCAACTGCGAAGTCCACCGGCTCCGAAAAACGCGGCGGACATGAACCCACGCCGACGCCTTTTTGTTGTTTCCTCTGCGGGGGGCTCAGCACGCTGCGACGGTGCCGCATGGTGCCCGCGATCGCAGCCCAACCCCTGCAGCAAGGAGCAGTCTGCATGACCCAGGCTTCATATCTCGGATTGACGGGCCCGCGTGCCCTCGCCGTTCTCGGCCTCAGCCTCGCCGGCGCACTTGTCTTTTCGCCGCTCGGCAGCCGACGTCTCGTACGCGACCTTCATTCGCGCGAGCAAGTAGCGCCGCAATCGAGGTACGAAGAAGCCGGCGGGATCGGCGCGATCCCGCCGGCTCCGTCTCGATCGAGAGCGCGCGTTACAGCGTCGCGCCGAGATGCCAGGGCGCGAACTCGTCCTCGCCGTAGCCCAGGGCCTCGCTCTTAGAGCGCCTGCCGGACGCCGTCTCCAGCATCAGCCGGAAGATGCGCTCGCCCATCTCTTCGACGCTGGCGCCGCCGTCCATGATCTCGCCGCAGTTGATGTCCATGTCCTCGGCCATGCGCTTGTACATCGTCGAGTTGGTGGCGAGCTTGATGCTCGGCGCCGGTTTGCAGCCGTAGCAGGAGCCGCGGCCGGTGGTGAAGCAGATGAGATTGGCGCCGCCGGCGACCTGTCCCGTCGCCGAGACCGGATCGTAGCCCGGCGTGTCCATGAAGACGAAGCCGCGCTTGGTCACCGGCTCGGCATAGCGATAGACGTCGACCAGATCGCTGTGCCCGCCCTTGGCCGCGGCGCCGAGCGATTTCTCCAGGATGGTCGTCAGCCCGCCTGCCTTGTTGCCGGGCGAGGGATTGTTGTCGAGCGATTCGCCGTTATGCGCGGCGTAGCCTTCCCACCACTTCAGCAGATCCAGGAGCTTCTCGCCGACCTCGCGGCTGACGGCGCGCGAGAGCAGCATGTGCTCGGCGCCGTAGATCTCCGGCGTCTCCGAGAGAATCGCCGTGCCGCCGTTCTGCACCAGGAGATCGGCGGCGACGCCGAGCGCCGGATTGGCGGTGATCGCCGAGAAACCGTCCGAGCCGCCGCATTGCAGCCCGACAGTCAGATGCTTCGCCGGCACGCGCTGGCGCTTCACGTCGTTGACCACCGGCAGCAGCTCGCGGATACGCGCGATCGCCGCCTCGACGGTCTTCCGCGTGCCGCCCACCTCCTGCATCACCAGGGTCTGGATGCGCTGGCCGGTCTTCAGCCCTTCCTCGGTCACCAGCCGGGGCAGCTGGTTGGATTCGCAGCCGAGCCCGATCACCACGACGGCGCCGAAATTCGCATGCTTGGCATAGCCCCCGATGGTGCGCCGGAGCAGCTTCGCACCCTCGCTCTCGGTCCCGCCGGCACAGCCGTCCTTGTGGGTCAGGGCGACGACGCCATCGACATTGGGGTAAGGCGCGAGTTCCTCCGGATGCATGCGGAAATGATCGGAGATCATGCGCGCGACGGTCGCCGAGCAATTAACCGTGGTCAGCACGCCGATGAAGTTGCGGGTTGCGACCATGCCGTCGTGGCGCACGATGCCTTCGAACGTCGCCGCGTCCTTCTCGGCGACGATCGGCATGTTGGTGCGATGCGCGCCGATCGCGTGGTCGGCGGTGCTCGGCCGGAACTCGACATTGTGCACATGGATATGCTGGCCCGGCGCGATCGCCTTGGTCGCGACGCCGATCACCTGGCCGAGCTTGCGCACCGGCTCGCCGCCCTCGATCGGCCGCGTCGCCATCTTGTGGCCGCGTGCGATGGTCTCGACCGGTCTGAGGTCGCCGAGGCCCACCGCCTCGCCAGGCTTCAGCTCTCGCGTCGCCACGACCAGCGGGTCCGCCGGATTCAATTGCAAGACAGGCGGCTGGTTGCGGCCCTGCTCGGCGCTGTCGGGCATCTCACGCTCTCCTTGGGATGGATTCGGCCGTCAGGCCTTTCGGGCATTGCATGCGAAAAGCGGATGCGACGCAAGCCCGGGAAATGGGGGGCAAAAAAAAGAAGGGCGGCCGAAGCCGCCCCCGATAACACTGTTGGATGAGATGGTTCTCAGCTGCCCTTGAGATTGGTGGCTGCCGGCTTTCCGCGGTCCTGGACCACGTCATAGCTGACCTTCTGCCCATCGCGCAGCGAGCCGATGCCGGAGCGCTCGACCGCCGAGATATGGACGAAGACGTCCTTGGAGCCATCATCCGGTTGGATGAAGCCGTAACCCTTCTGGGTGTTGAACCATTTGACTGTACCAGTAGCCATTAGCTTTCCTCTGGATAGGATCTCAACTTCCGTCCACGCGCAAAACGCGCGGACGCGCGACGCCAAACTTCGAGGGGGATGAGACCGGGTCGGAACTCCACTGGAGCAATCTTGACTGGCCAACCCATCGCGAGCCGACGAGGGGTCAATATGGCCGCCGACGCCTCATATTACAATCCAGAATTAACGATAGGTGGCATGTCACGAACATTCCACAGGTCTTGACCAAAATCGCACGCACTCTCACAGCCGGGTGCGTTTGCAATGGATTTCAATCGATTGCAGCGGTGGATCGTTCCAAGGGACGGACCGACCTATGAATTCGATCCTCGGCGGGGATGCGCGCTAGCAGACCCCGATGGGATTGGAATTTTCGCCCCCGAAATCCGGATTTCTTCAGGGTGCCGGGCTGGCAAGATCGCCGGTCAGTGCCAGCATCACATCGGCCTCCGGCATCGGCACGATCGCCTTCAAAGTCTCGGGGATGGTGAAACCGGAAGCAGCATGCGTCGTCGATTGGGCCGAGCCCAAGGGTCCGCGGAAGCCGTGCTCGGTCCAGGCGATGGTCTGGAAGGCGTCCGACTGCATGGCGTCGATCAGCGGCAGCGACTCTTGCGCGATCGCGATCAAAGGATGCGCCGAGAAAACGGTCGGCTGGGGATAGAGCATCACCGGCTGGGGTCCGGTACCGCCGCGGATTCTCTGCCAGCGGTCGGCATCCGACATGGCAAATTCCAGGAGCTGGCTCTCGTAGCCAACCACCAGCGGATAGGCGCCCATGCCGCCCACCAGATAGTCCGCAAAGATCTTGCCCGACGAATAGGCCATGAAGCCCATGCGCTGGAAGATCGTCTTCAGCGGCTCCTGGTCGCGGCGGATGGTATCCGTGGTCGCCACGTCCTCGGAGAGGATGTCGGCCGCAAGGCCTGCAAACATGAAACCGCTGTTCGAGCGGTTGGGATCGGTGGAGACGATCCGGACCTTGCCGTAGAGGTCGCTGACATGGACCGACGCCCAGCTGACGGCGTCGATATGCGCCTGCAGCAGGCGCTTGGTATCGACGATGAAGTAGTTGTCCTTGTCCTTGGCGACGATGCCGGCCTGCATCAGCCCGTCCGCCACCGGCTGCCAGCTGTAGATCACGATCGGCGAGTTGACGATCACCTGCGCCTTCTGGATCTTCACGTTCGAATGCTTGGCGATCTCCACCATCACGTCGGACGAAGGCCAGAGGAATTGCGGGTTCTGCGACAGCAGCGAGGGCTCGCGCACCATCTCGACGCTGCCCGCCTGCCGCGCGTCGAGCGCAAAGCCGAAGGTGTCGGCGAGCAGGGTCTTGATCTTCTGGTTCGCGAGCATCGCCATCTTCTCGCCGCCGACGAAGCCGAATAGCTTGGTGGGCTCCGGCTTGGTGAAGGGATTGTGGTCGCGCAGATAGAGGCCGCCGCCGGTCAGCACCACCGCGCCGCCGAGGAGCCCGAAGCCGATCTGCCGGCGCGTCAGGCTCATGCCTTCTGCCCCGCCGTCTTGTCCGGGACTTTCTTGTCCGCGGCCTTATCGAGCTTGCTGCCCAGCTCCTGCTTGATACTGTCCTCGAGCAGGTTGAGCTCGACGTCGAGCCCCTTGGCCTCGTCCTCGACCATGCGGTCCCCGAAATGCTGGAAGGTTTCGTCGATCTGCTTCAGCACGCCCCGGAGCCGGTCGACTCGCGCCGCATCGAGGCTGCCGCGGTTCTCGATATCAGCGAAGCTGGTGGCGATCTCGCGGGTCCGCGGCAGGTAGACCGCGACCAGCCGGCGCACGTCGCTGAGCTTGGCCGGGTCCTGCTCTACCTGATGCAGCAGCCGGCGGGCGGTGACGGCCAAATGATCCAGCGCCGCCGCGATGTCCTTGGTGCGGATCTGCTTCGCCGAAGCCACGATCGTGTCGATGTCGGTATCGGCCTCCTCGAGTGCGCCCTGCGCCGCCTCGATCTGGCCCCGGCCGATGGCGGCAACGTCGAGCCCTTCCAGCGGCCGGCGCGGCGCCAGCAGGAAGGCCGTGGCGGCGAACAGGACGCCCGCGATCGGCACCGCGGCATAGAACGGGATCGCCGCGACGAACACCGCCGCCGGAAGGGCCGCCGCCGCGACCAGACCGGCGATCACGTAGCGGCCGTCGCCTCTCGGATCCATCACCCTCGCATCCATACGTCCGGCTCAGTTATAGCCGCGGGCAGCGCGGAATGCACCTTGCAGATCCTTGTGGCCGTCGAACACGCGGGCGCGGCTCAGCTTGGCCAGGCTGTCGAGCTGGCTGGTATCCGCGTCGCCGAAGGTCGCGCTGAAGATCGGCACCGCATCGCCCCCGCGCCAAGCCTGCTCGAATCCGCTCTCGTCGCCGTCGCTCTTGCCGTCGGTCATCACCAGGATCGAGGGCAGATAGGCGCCGCGGTCCGGCTGCTGCTCGATCCACTGCATCGCGTTCTTGAGGCAGGCATACATGTCTGTGCCACCGCCGGCGTTCTGGCGATCGACGAAGTCGAGCAGCGACGACTGGCTGTCCGGAGCCCCGGTGCCCTCGGCGTCGCCTTCGACCACGTTGGTGAAGATGAAGACATGGATCTTGTCCTTGGGCGTCCACTGCACCAGCGCCTTCGAGGCTTCGCTCGGCGTCAGCAGGAAGTGCATGGCCCGCTTCAGCTGGGTCTCGCCCTCGCCCTGCATGCTGCCGGAAAAGTCGAGGCAGAAGGCGGTCAGCGACGGCCGGCGCAGCGATTCCTGATACAGCGTCAGCGCCGCCTGAATGACGTCCGGCGCCGGCGTCCTGACGCTGT
>DATKMF010000190.1:0-11146 GCA_035542015.1 Candidatus Cybelea sp. | reverse complement strand
ACCCGCGTGCCCTCCGGGAAGATCAGCACCGAACGGCCTTGGGCGAAGGTCTCCCCCGCCTGGCGTGCCATCTGGCGGAGCGCGCTCGCCCCGGCCTTGCGGTCGATGGCGATCATGCCGGCCCTGCGGATGTACCAGCCGAAGAGCGGGATCGAGAGCAGCTCGCGCTTCAGGATGAAGGCGGGGAAGTTGAGATAGCGGGAGAGGAACAGCGTCTCCCAGGCCGACTGGTGCTTGGCGGCGAAGATCGCGGGACCGTCCGGAATGTTCTCGGCGCCGAGGATGCGCGGCTCGAGCCCGACCACCGTCTTCAGCAGCCAGAGGATGACGTCGAGCCAGACCCCTGCCGCGACGTAGACCCAGCGCCGCGGTCCCAACAGCACCGGCAGGCAAACGATGTGCATCAGCCCGCCCCAGAGCCCGTAGGCGAGGTTGAAGGCGAGCGAGCGCGCGAACAGGCGCGCGCCGCTCACCCCTTGCTTGCGGGCCACCAGGAGGACACCCAGGATTGCCAGAGTCTCACGTCATCGGCCGAGGCGCGGGCGAGCGCGAGCAGGTACTTGTCGTATTCGTTGGCGATCAGCAGCAGGGTGTGCGGCTTCAGGAACCAGTGGGCGTCGCGCACCTCGGCCGGGAAGACCGGATTGGCGACCACGGCGACGCCGGGCACCGAGCGCCGGAACTCGAGCAGGCTGCGGAGCATGTGATAGTTGGCGGTGACGAGCCGCACCGAAGTGGCGCCGTTCTTCTCCAGCCATTGCGCGCTCTCCTCGGCGTTGCCGGCAGTGTTCTCCGCCAGGTAGCCGAGGGTGACGCAGCAGGCGAGGGTCTCGGCAGCCGGCGCCGCGCGCGGGTCGTCCAGCCGGCCGACCAGCTGCTCCAGGGTGACGCCGGGCGCGACGCCGGAGATCAGCAGGCGCTTGGCGAGACCATGCTCCAGCAGGCGGAAGCCTTCGGCCAGGCGGTCGGTGCCGCCGGTCAGCACGATGATCGCATCGGTCCGCTGCTCCGCATCGGCGCGGGGCGTCGGGCCGGGGATCGCCGCCACGAAGCCGAGCAGCCCCGCCAGCCAAAGCGCCGCGAGTCCCAGCGCGACGTTGAGCAGACGCCAGCCCCAGCCGCTGCGCCGCCGCTGGGTCGTGTCGCGGAAGTTGAGGCGCGGCCCGTTCTTGGTGGTGATCGCCATCGCGCCCGCACCGCTCCTAGGGCATCCGTGCCAGCGAGCGCAGCACGGTCAGGCGCGCGGTCCACATGGCGAGCAGGGCGACCAGCACCGGCAATGCGCAGACCACGCCCCATTGCCAGGGCAGCAGGCGGAAGTCGAAGGCCAGCGCCGGACTGGGCGCCGGACCCCCGCCGAGCGAGAGCGCCAGCAGCCGATCGATGCCGAGCACCGTCAGGGCGCCGAAGCCGAGTCCGACGATGCCGCCGATGATGCCGAGCACCAGCGCGTGGGCCTGGAACTGGCGCGCGATGTAGCGGTCGGGCGCGCCGATCAGGTGCACGACCTCGATCACGCCGCGATGGGTGGCGAGCCCGGTCCTGGTCACGAAGATCACGGTCAGCGCCGCGGCGCCGAGGGCGAGCCCGGTCAGGAGTGCGGCCAGCGCCTGCAGCGCGCGCAGGAAGGCGAGCGCGTCGCCGATCCAGTCGCCGTGGTCATCGACCGTGGCGCCCGGCACGATCGCCTGCAGCTTCGATTGCAGGGTGGCGAGATCGACCGACGCGTCGGTGCGCCGCGTCACCGCGATCATGGTGGGCAGCGGAATGTCGAGCTGGCCGGCATCGGGACCGAGCCAGGGCGTCAGCAGCGCCGCGATCTGGTCGTCGTTGAGCACCGAGGCGCCGGTGATGCCGGAGGTTCCGGTCACCAGCTCCACCGCGGCGTCGAGGTCCTCGGCGCGCTTGGCCGTGTCTAAACCGGGCGGGAAGGGGAGCTCGACCGTCAGATTGCCCGCGAGGCCCTGGCGCCAGCGCTCGGCGACGCGATCCACGGTGAGCGAGGCCGCGATCGCGATCACGCAGAGATAAACCATGAAGCCGATGATCCACGGCAGGAAGCGCGCCGCCGCGTCGCGGTCGAGGGGAAGATCGCTGCGCATGCCGAGCATCAGGCGGCCCCCATCACGCCGCCCCTGGGCGCTTCAATTGCTGCGAGGTCTCGGCGGCGCGCGCGGCGACGCCGCCCGCAGGAGGGGCGCTGGGATAGGCGGTCATCGGCCGCGGATCGAAGACCCGGATCGAGCTGCTCTCGATCCGGAGCTGGCGATGGCTGAAGCGGCTGACCAAAGTGTCGTTGTGCGTGGCGATCACCACCGTGGTGCCGAGTCGGTTGAGCTCCTCGAAGAGATACATCAGGCGAAGCCCGATCACGTCATCGACGTTGCCGGTCGGCTCGTCGGCCAGCAGCAGGCTCGGGCGGGCGATCACGGCGCGCGCGATCGCGACCCGCTGCTGCTGACCGCCGGAGAGCGTCGCCGGGAGCGCGTCGAGATGATCGGCGAGCCCGACCCAGGCCAGGAGCTCGGAGACGTGCTTCTTGATCTCGGATTCGCGCACGCCGGCGACCCGCAGCGGCAGCGCCACGTTGTCGAGCGTCGAGAGATGATCGATCAGGCGGAAATCCTGGAACACCACGCCGATGCGCCGTCGCAAGGCCGGCATCTCGGCCCGCGTGAGGGTGGAAACGTCGCGGCCAAAGAGGCTCACCGTGCCGCTCGTGGGGCGGAGGCCGAGATACATCACCTTCAGCATGGAGGACTTCCCGGCGCCGCTGCGGCCCACCAGGAAGTGAAAGGAACCGGGCGCCAGGGTGAACGTGACGTCGTGCAGAATCTGCGGCCCGGCGCTGTACTGCACCGCGACCCCGTCGAACAGAATCACCGGCCTCGGTCCTGTGTGAGCCTGTGGAGAACCACCGGGCCAAAATGGCACAGCGCCTTTCCGGTCGTCCAGCCCCGGATCGGGCGCGCATCGTCCACGCATGTGGCGCGCCCCATCGCTGGGCCACGGCTCACTGGGCCCGAGGGGCGCTTGCCTTGCGCGCTCCAGACCGAGGTCCTATAACGTTCACGCCGCCGTAAAATCGGGTGAGTCGAGTCGTGATCGTCAGTTGCCCCGCTTGCGCGACCCGCTTTTCATTGGACGCGTCGCTCCTGGGGCCGAATGGGCGCAACGTGCGTTGCGCGAAATGCGGGCATCGCTGGCGACAGGAGCCGCCGGCCCCCGTCGTCGAGATGCCGGATCTCGAGCTTGCCGAAGCGGGAGCCGCGGGGCGCGGTGCCGTGGCCGAGCCGGTGGTCGAGCGCAACCCCCTGGAAGCACCGGGACTGACGGCGCTGCTCAGCGGGCAGAACACGGCGCCCGCGCAGCCGGCATCGACTCCGCGCGTTGTCGTGCCACCGAAGCTCCGACCGGCAACGCCGGCGCGGCGAGTCGGGGTCTGGCCGTGGTTCCTGCTCGCCGGGATCGTCGTCGGCCTGGCGGCGGCGGGCTACATCTTCCGGGACGAGGTGAGCCGGGCCGTACCCGCGGCCCAGGACCTCTATGCGATGCTGGGACTCGGGGACAACGATCCGGCCAAGCTGCTCCAGATCGGCAACCTCAAGACGGAGAAGCGCGAGAACATCCTCTCCGTGCGCGGCGACATCTTCAATCCGACCGAGCTCCCGCTGAAGCTGCCGGCCCTCAACCTGCTCCTGGGCGACGCCAATGGTGCCGCGGCCGGCCAGCCGCTGGCGTTCCGCACGCAGGAAACCGAGATTGCACCGGGTGAGACCATCACCTTTCGCGTCGCTTACCCCAACCCGCCGGATACGGTCCGCAAGGTTTCCGTCGTTTGGCTGCGCGTCATCCCCAAGGAACCATAGTCCGCTACGCTGCGTTTACCCTGACTGCTCACCAATTCTTAAGAGCTGTGGGCTAGGGTTCGGGGGTGTTCGGCGACTCATGCGAGTCGCTTGATTCGAGGCCGAAATCAACCGGTTACGAAGCTCCCCGCGGATCATCGCAACGCTGGACGGTCAGCATGCCTCGAGACGACAAAGAGAATGGCGGTAAGATGTTGAGAAGCGAGAGCGGGCGTTTTCCCGGTATGAATCGTGCCTCCATGGCATCCATCCTGGTGGCCGAGGACGACCAGGCGGTGCGTGACTTCGTGTCGCGGGCGCTGGCCTATTACGGGCACGACGTCACGTCGGTGGCCGATGGCGGCGCCGCGCTCGAAGCGCTTTCCGAGCGCCGCTTCGATCTCATGCTGACCGACATCGTGATGCCCGGCATCGACGGCGTGGCGTTGGCGGCGGAGGCGACCAAGACCGACCCCGAAATGCCGGTGCTGATGATGACCGGATTCGCCAGCGAAGGTCAGCGCGCGCAGAATGCCGCGGGGCCGATCGAGCGCGTGATCTCGAAGCCGTTCAGCCTGAAAGAGATCTGCGCCGCAGTCGACGAGGCGCTCGCGGGCCGACGCTCGCGCGTGCATTGAAGAAATCCCGTCACCCGCGGGCCTGACCCGCGGGTCTTTCTCCAGCGGCGCGAGATGCCCGGGTCAAGCCCGGGCATGACGTTTTTGAGGGATCAGAACTGCTTCAGCAGCCGGTCGAGATAGTCCTTCTCGTCGCGCGGACGTGAGGGATCGTTGCGGCGCAGCCGCAGCTCCTCGAAGATCTGCCGTGCGCGCTCCATCTCCGACTGGTCGGGCACCTTGACGCCGTAGGTGTCGGTGGTGTTGCCGCCGGCGCTGTCGTCCTGCGGTGCGACGCGGCCGAAGGGATCCATCGGATCGCGCTGGCCGGGGCCGCGATTCATCCCGGCCTGACGCTGCAGCATCTGCTGCATCGACTGCATGCTCTGCTGCAGCTGGCTCAAGGCCTGGTTCTGCGCCTGGCTCGCGCCGTCGTAGTTGTTCTTGTTCAGCGACTGCACCGCCTGGCGCATCGACTGCTCGGCCTGGCCCATGCCCTGCGGCAGATCGCCCATCATATTGCCGAATTGCCGCATCAGCTGGCCGAGGTCCTGGCGCAACAGATCCTGCTGCGCCGCCTGGAGCTGGCCGTCTCCCCCCGGCATGCCCTGATCGCCGGGCTGACCCTGGCCTTCCTGCTGGCCCTGCTGGTCGCCCGGCTGCTGGCCGCGCTGCATCTGGAAGCTCTGCTCCAGGAGCTGCTGCTGGCGCTGCATCAGCTTGCCGAGATCGTTCATCATCTGCTGCGCCTGGTTGCCCTGGCGGCCCATCGGCATCGGAATGCCGGCCTGCAGGTTCTCCAGCATCTGCTGCAGGCGATCCAGCATCTGCTGCGCCGATTCGCGCGAGCCGCTCTGGGCCATCCGCCGCGCCTCGTTCAGCATCTGGTTCAAATCCTGCTGCGAGAGGCTGAGGCTGTTGGGCGAGATCTGGTGCAGCGGCATGCCGTTCTTCATCGCCTCCTGCAGCTGCTGCATCATGTTCTGCAGGTACTTGTTCATCGCCTCCTGCAGCTGGTCCATCAGCCGCTCGATCTCCTCCTGGCTGGCGCCGCGGTTGAGCGCGTCCTCGAGCTGGCGCTGCAGGTCCCTGAGCTCGCGCATGGCCAGCGACACACCGCCGTCCTCGAGCGCCAGCGCGGTATCCCAGAGCTGCTGCTCGATGCCGACGATGTCATCCTTGGAGACATTGTCGGCGGTCAACCGCCGGAAGGCGAAGTTCAGCGAGAGGAAGACCGCGATGTTGCCGTCGAAGGCCTCGGGCTGGGAATCGAGGCCGCGCAGGGCCTCGGCGACCGCGTCCTTGGAATCGGGATCCCGCGCCAGCTTCTTGCGCTGCTCGATGATGGCGCGCGCGACCGGGTTGTAGAACTTGCGCTCGGGCAGCGTCATGGTGATGGTCTTCGACTCGCCGGTCTGGCCGAGCGCGTCGCGCGCCACCAGCTTCATCTGCACTTCGAGGCCGGACCAGGGATTCGCGGTCAGGTCCTGGTAGGAGTAGGCCTTGATCTCGCGGCCGTCGATCTGCGGCATCGGCAGGCCGAGCTCCAAGGTCTCGTCGTGCAGCTGGATGACGGCGCGGATGTTGCTGATGCCGTAATCGTCCTTGGCCACGTAGTCGAGCCGGAGCACGCCGCGATCGGTCGAGGTCGGGTCGGTGGCGAAGCCGACGCTCGGCGGATTGTCGGGGACGACCGTGATCGCCCAGCGCGCCAGCGTGGCGCCGTCGGCGCGGATGGCGATCTCGTCGCCGGACTGGATCTTGCCTTCGATGCGCTGGGTCATCGCATCGAGCATCTCGAAGTCCTTGGATTGGCCGTTGGTGACCAGGGAGGCGCGCGCGCCGACACCTTCCGCCTGAGCCAGCAGCTTGCTGCCGGCGGGAACGGAGAGCGGCTTCGCCGCGCCTTCCTCGAGCTTCACCGCATTCGAGAGGCTGATCGGCGGCAGGCGGGTGTAGTCGGGCGGGGTCAGCCAGGCCTCGACCTTGCTGGTCTCGCTCGCCGCGAAGGCGGAGAAGTTGGGATGCAGGGCCTGGACCAGACGGCGCTGCCAGTTGTCGCCGGCGGAGAAGGCGCCGATCACCAGCAGCAGCAGCACCAGCGCGCGCAAGCCCCAGGGATCGCGCGCCGCGATCGTGCCGCGCGGCAGTCCGATGACCAGCGCCCCGATCGAAGCCAGCAGCTTGGCGCGATAGCGCTTCCAGAGCTCGACCGAGGCGGGGTCGATGAGATTGCTCGCCTGGCTGTCGGTCAAGTGCGTGATCGGCCGGTGCGCGAGGCCGCTGTCGAGCTCGACCCGGCGGATCGCATCGGCCCGGGTCGGCAGGCGGAGGCCGCGGAAGCCGTACCAGATCGCCGCAACGAAGGCCGCGGCCCAGAGGATCAGCAGGACCAGCTGCGGCCAGGCCGCAAGCAGGCGCGGCAGGCCGAACAGCGCCACGGCGACGAAGCCGCCCAGCACCAGCGCAGCGGGCAGGATCGCCGGCAGCAGCCGTTCGAGATAGAGCAGGAACCAGGTGCCGTTCACAGCGGCCCGGACGCCGACAGGGAGCGTCGGGCCAGCCGGCTGTGCCGGTTGGCGCGGAACGAGTACGGTATGCCGCCGCTGCTGCAACGCCACTCTCTTTCGCCCCTGCCCAGTGTCGCGATGCCCGGCCAGGCAACGCCGCGGGGCTCCCGGCCGAGCCTCAGATATGGGTCGAGTGTAGCCTAAAGCCAGCTCGGAACAATATCCTGGCCGATCATTGCGTCATAAGTGAGGCGCGGGCGCACCACCTGGAACTGGGCGCCGTTTACCATGACCTCCGGGACCTGTGGTCTTGTGTTGTAGCTGGAGGCCATCACCGCGCCATAGGCCCCCGCGGTGCAGAAGGCGACGAGATCGCCGGGCTGGAGCGGCGGCATCGGCCGCTGCTCGGCGAAGAGATCGCCGGTCTCGCAGATCGGTCCCACGACATCGACCCGCTCCGCCGGCGACTCGCTCTCCGGCCGCAGCACGGGCACGATTTCGTGATAGGCGTCGTAGAGCGCCGGGCGGATCAAGTCGTTCATCGCCGCATCGACGATCACGAACTTGCGGCTGACGCCCTCCTTGATGTTGATCACCCGCGCCAGCAGGATCCCGGCATCGCCGACGATGCTGCGCCCGGGCTCGATCTCCAGCCGGACCCCGAGATTGCCGACGCTCTCGACCACGGCCTGGGCGTAGTCGGCGATCGCGATCGCGGGCTCGCCGCGATAGGCGATGCCGACGCCGCCGCCGAGATCGATGCGCTCCACCTTCAACCCGGCGCGGCGCAGGCGCTGGGTCAGGTCCGCGAGCTTGCCGAAGGCGGCGCGATAGGGGGCGAGGTCCATGAGCTGCGAGCCGATATGGCAGGCGAGGCCCAGGATCTCGATGCCCGGCAGGCGTGCCGCCTCGGCATAGATCTCCGCGGCGTGGACGAGGTCGATGCCGAACTTGTTCTCGGCCTTGCCGGTCGAGATCTTGGCATGGGTGAGCGCATCGACGTCGGGATTGATGCGCAGCGCCACCGGCGCCTTCTTGCCGAGCGCCACGGCGATCTCGTTGAGGGCGAGGAGCTCGCCGCGGGATTCGACGTTGAACTGATGGATGCCGGCCTCGAGCGCCGCCTTCATCTCGTCGCGGGTCTTGCCGACGCCGGCGAAGACGATGTCCTTGGCGGCGACGCCGGCCTTCAAGGCGCGGTACATCTCCCCGACCGAGACCACGTCGGCGCCGGCGCCGAGCTTGGCCAGGGTCGCGATCACCGCCTGGTTGGAATTGGCCTTGACCGAATAGTAGATCCGCGCGTTGACGCCGGAGAGCGCCTGCTCATAGCGCCGGTAGCGATCGGCGATCGCGGCGGTCGAATAGACGTAGCAGGGCGTGCCGACCTCCTCGGCGATGCGGCGCAGGGACACGCCCTCGGCATGGAGCTCGCCGTTCTGGTGATGAAAGGGCTGCATTTCAGTTGCTGAAGACGCCGGTCTGCGGTGCGGTCGATTGCGGATATTCCTGCGGGTATTTGTCCTTCTCGCCGCTGGGGAGAACCGGGTCGCCCTTCTTGCCGCAGGCGGCGACGAGCGTCGCCAGCGCGATCACGGCGAGCAGCGCGAGCAGGAACGGCCGCGACGCGCGACTCACAGGAAACGCGCCCGCGCGGCGGCGGCGGCCTTGCGCACATTCTCCGGCGCGGTGCCGCCGAAGCTGGTGCGGCTGGCGGCGGAATGCTCGACGGTCAGCACGGAGAAGACGTCCTCGGTGATGCCGGGCTCGACCGCCTGCATCTCCGCAAGCGTGAGCCGCGCCAGAGGGACACCCTTCGCCTCGGCCTTGCGCACCAGCTCTCCCGTCGCGTGATGCGCGGTGCGGAAGGGGAGGCCGAGCTTCCTGACCAGCCAGTCGGCGAGATCGGTCGCGGTGATGAAGCCCGCATCGGTCGCCGCCTTCATGCGCTCGGTATCCGCCTTCATGTCGCGCACCATGCCGGCGGTGGCGGCGAGGCCGAGGCGGATCGTGTCGGTGGCGGCGAAGGTCGGCGCCTTGTCGTCCTGCATGTCCTTGCCATAAGTGAGCGGCAGGCCCTTCATCACGATCAGGAGCTGGGTCAGTGCGCCGATCACCTGGCCCGCCTTCGCGCGCACCAGCTCCGCCGCATCCGGGTTGCGCTTCTGCGGCATGATCGAGGAGCCGGTGGTGAAGGCATCCGAGAGTGCCACGAAGCGGAAGCCGTCGGAGCACCAGAGCACGATCTCCTCGGCGAAGCGCGAGAGATGCATGGCGAGGATCGAGAGCGCAGCCAGGTATTCCAGCGCGAAATCGCGATCCGAGACCGCGTCTAGCGAGTTCGCCGCGGGCCGGTCGAAGCCGAGCGCCTTCGCCGTCTGGTGCCGGTCGATCGGGAAGGAAGTGCCGGCGAGGGCCGCGGCGCCGAGCGGGGACTCGTTCAGGCGCTGGCGGCAATCGCCGAGGCGCGAGAGATCGCGGCCGAACATCTCCACATAGGCGAGCAGGTGATGGCCGAAGGTGATCGGCTGCGCCGGCTGCAGATGGGTGAAGCCCGGCATCAGCGTCGCCGCATGCTCCTCGGCGCGGTCGATCAGCGCCGAGATGAGGTCCTTCACATCGAACGAGAGCTCGTCGATCGCGCGCCGCACCCAGAGCTTGAAATCGGTCGCGACCTGGTCGTTGCGCGAGCGCGCGGTGTGCAGGCGCCCGGCTGCGTCGCCGATCAGCACCTTCAGGCGCGCCTCGATGTTGGTGTGGATGTCCTCCAGCGCGGCGTCGAATTGGAACCGGCCCGCTTCGATCTCGCCGCGGATCTGCTCCAGGCCGCGGGCGATCGCTGCCGCATCGTCTCGCGAGATGATGCCGCGCTCGGCCAGCATCGCCGCATGGGCGGTCGAGCCCGCGATATCCTCGCGATAAAGCCTTTTATCGACCTCGATCGAGGCGTTAATCTCCTGCATCACCGCGGCCGGGCCGGCGGCGAAACGCCCGCCCCACATGCGTGTTGCCGTCTCAGACGGCTGCTCCGCCGCGGGCTTAGTGGAAGGATTCTGTCGCGTCATGATGAACCGATTCGTCGTCGCCCTTCGCCGCTTCGGCACACCAATCGGCGCTGCCCTCTTGATGGCCGCGGCGACCGCCCAGGCGGCGGAACCGCCCAAATTTGCCGGATTGGCCGGGGACTTTAGCCCGATCGATCCGCCGCTGCAAATGCCGGCCCAGTCCTTCGAGGACAAGATGGGCCAGCCGGTCACGCTCGACCAGTTCCACGGCAAGGTGGTGCTGCTGAACTTCTGGGCCACCTGGTGCCCGCCCTGCGTCTTCGAGATGCCGGAGCTCGACAAGCTGCAGTCGGATCTCGGCGGCAGCGACTTCACCGTGATCGCGGTCTCGACCGACCCGCAGGGCATCAAGAAATCGGCGCCCTTCTACCGCCAGGCCGGCCTCACCCATCTGGCACTCTACAACGACACGCGCGGCGATCTCCTGGATGCGATGCAGGGCAAGGCGCTGCCGCTCACCTTCCTGCTCGACAAGGACGGCAGGGTGGTGGGGCGGCTCGACGGCCCCGCGCGCTGGGACTCCGCCGAGGCGAAGGCGCTGATCGAGCATTACATCAAGGGCGGCGCCTCCTAGCGGCGATGAAGCGGCAAACGCTCGCGATCGGAACCACCGCCGCAATGGCGGTGGTCGCGGCCGTCGTCGCGATCTTCGTCTGGTCGCCGTTCAGTGCACCACCCGCGCCGCCGCCCGGTGCGCTCGCCGCCAACACGCTGCCGATCGGCTTCAAACCCTTCACCCCGCCGATCCGGCTGGACGACGTCGCCTTCGAGGACGACACGGGCAGGACCGTGCACCTCTCGGACTTCCGCGGCCGTCCGGTGCTGCTCAACATCTGGGCCAAGTGGTGCGCGCCCTGTCTCGTGGAGCTGCCGCGGCTCGACCTGCTGCAATCGAAGGCCGCACCCGGCACGCTCGCGGTGGTCGCCGTCGCGGTCGATGAGCCCGATCCGGCGAAGGTGAAGAACTTCCTCGCCAACCACAACATGACCGCGCTCACCCCCTATCTCGACCCGAAGAACGCGTTCGCGAGAGCGCTCCAGATCCGCACCATCCCCGTCTCGGTCCTGATCGACAAGAACGGCTACGCCCTGGTCCGCGCCGACGC
>DATKMF010000189.1:0-12185 GCA_035542015.1 Candidatus Cybelea sp. | reverse complement strand
TCGAAGTCTCTTCCATCGACACATCGAGGCCGACATACTGTTCCATGGCTGCTCTCCTCACTCCTTGCTGAATGGACCGTTGCTACCGGTCCCCAAGCTTAGGATGGAGAGCAGCCGACCGCGATTACTTCATGTCAGAGTGGAATTATGGGGCGATGAACGGCATGGCAAACTCCGGATCAGAGGCGAACTGACATCCTATCCTGCGCTACCCGCCGAAGCAGTTCAGCGCTGTGAAGAGAGCCAGTTCGCCGGTTTAGACATCTGACTCGAAGGCGTGCCAAGGGTCAGATGACCCACGCGCTCGTCTGCGCAAATCATCATGAGGATCTGGCTTCCGCGCCGTCGATCGTCACGTGCTGATCGTCTGGAGAAACGTCAAACGAGACTGGGTCGGCCGATGCATCGAGCGAGCTGGCAAGGACGGCGGCCGCCGCGAATCGCGTCAGGTGGAAGAGCTGTGCCCCAGCCCCCCGCCCACCACCAAGCGACGCGTTCGCGACCATGGTCCATGACTCTGTCGTGCAGAGCCTGCGCGAGGCCAATCCGGAGTATAATGGGAACCCTGGCCGGCGGGCGGGCGGTATTCTCGGCTCGTGCCACACCGTAAGTTCGTACAAGAAACTTACACTATATTGTGAGCTGCGTCAAGGCCCGTTCTAAGCGTTTGAAAGCGCGGACGAAGTAACGGCAGCCGGGTTGACCTTTCCGCCCGCGGGACACCGCTACTCGATGCCCCAGGCCTGCCGCCGGTCTTTGTAGGCGTCGGCCCAGATGCCCAGCTTCTCCTGCCTCGCCAATGCCTCGGCCTCACGGGCGCGCTGGGCGAACGCCGCGTAGTCCGCATCGGCCACCAGGCGCTTCGGGAAGGTGTCGCTGGTCTTGTCGATGTTCGGGAGCGCGCCGAGATAGGCGACGCCGTCGGTCATCACCGCGGCGGGAAACACGCCTTGGCGCACCAGGGCGAGATTCAGGTTCTCGGCGCCGTCCGCGACCCAGACATAGGCCTGCCAGCTGCGTACGTCCGCGGTGACGACCAGCGCGCGGTCGACCACGGTGACGGAAGCATCCGGATGGGCCGCGATCCAGGCGGCGACGACCTGCTCGGCGTCATCCGTGGCGGGCGGCTCGGCGTAGAATCCCGTCCCGAGCAGGGTATAGACCGTCGCCGGGTCGCCTGCGCGCTTCGACGCGAGCCATCCCCTGAACTCCAGATCGCGGAGCGTCAGCGTCGGATCGGCGAGGCAGAGATTGCAGCCGAGCACCAGCAACAGGCACGCGCGCAGCCACGGCATCGGCTACAGCCAGCCGGCCTTCTTGAAGCGCCAGTACAGCACGCCGCAGAGGGCGATGATGAGGAGCCAGGTGGCGTAGTAGCCGTATTTCCAGTCGAGCTCCGGCATGTTGTGGAAGTTCATGCCGTAGATCCCGGCGATGGCGGTGGGCACCGCGAGCATGGCGGCCCAGGCCGCCAGCTTCTTCATCACCTCGTTCTGCTTCATGGCGTTGAACAGCATCTTCGATTCGACGACCGTCTTGACCATTTCGCGGAGCGCGTCGATGCGCTCGAGCATGATGTGGCTGTGGTCGAACACGTCGCGGAAGTAAGGCTGCGTGTTGGCATCGACGATCGGCACGTCGTAGCGGATCAGGCGCTGGCACATGTCGGGCAGCGGCGCCACCGCATGGCGCATCTCCAGGAGGTCGCGGCGGAGCTCGACGATCTCCTCCAGGGCGTCGCGCTCCTCCTTGCCGGAGAAGACGCGCTCCTCCAGCTCCTCCACCATCTCCTCGAGATGGTCGATGATCGGGAAGTAGCGGTCGACGATGAAGTCCATCAGGGCGTAGACGATGAAGTCCTCGCCCTTCTTCAGCTTCTCCGGGGCGCTCTCGCAGCGCATGCGGACGTCCGCGTAACCGATGGAGGGCCCGTGCCGCACCGAGATCACGTAGCCGCGGCCGGCGAAGAAGCAGGTCTCCCCCATGGCGACGTGCTCGCCGACGAACTGCGCGGTCTTCATCGCTATGAAGAGCGTATCGCCGTAGACTTCGAGCTTGGGCCGCTGGTGGGCGCGATAGGCGTCCTCGACCGCAAGATCGTGCAGGCCGAAATAGTGCTGCAGCTTCACCAGGACGTCCTGGGTCGGCTCATGGAGGCCGATCCAGATGACGCGGCCGGGGCGTACCTTCATCTGCTCCGGATCGTTGATGTCGAGATCGGTCACGCGGCGGCCGTTCTCATAGGCGGCGCAGTTGACGACGATGGCCATGCCTGGGCTCCGGGGGAGGAAACTCCGGGCGGTTTAGCCGATGCCCAGTGGGACGGCAAGCAGCAGCGCTCGACGGTGAGCGCACCGGGGCGTGGCCGCCGTCACGGACCGGGCCGGCAAGGTTGGACAAGGTCGCCCGCCTCGGTTAGCCTTCCTGAGGGAGCCGCCGGCGACGCCGGCACCTCAATCCTTTCAGGCGTTTATGACAATTCGGGGCAAAACCTTACGATTTCCGGAACCCACCCGGCGGTTCGGGCGACGGACCTCATGAAGATGGCCGGATTGCGCCCCAAGTTGCGTCCGGGGGGCTCGAGCGGCGCCACCGAGGCGGCGCTCCTCCAGCGGGTCGCCGGCGGGGACCGCGACGCCTTCGGCGAGCTCTATCGCCGCCTGCAGCGTCCGCTCTACGGCTATCTGATGAAGCTGGTGAGGGAACGCGAGCTCGTGGAAGACGTGCTGAACGAGACCATGATGGAGGTATGGCGTCAGGCCGCGCGATTCGAAGGACGCGCCTCGGTCAATACCTGGGTGTTCTCGATCGCGCATCACCGTGCGGTCAGCCGGCTCCGGAGGAAGCGGGAGACGGCGCTCGACGAGGAGACGGCGGCCGCGATCGAGGACGATGCGCCGACCCCCGACCAGCGTGCCCAGCAGAACGACATGAACCGGCTGCTGGCGAGCCTGATGGAGCAGCTCTCGTTCGAGCATCGCGAGATCCTGCATCTCGCCTATTTCCAGGAGTTCTCGGTGCAGGAGATCGCCGACGCGCTCGATTTGCCGGCCAACACGGTGAAGACCCGGATGTTCTATGCGCGGCAGCGGCTGAAGGTGCTGCTCGAGAAATCCGGCGTCCAGGGGCTGGTGGCATGACGGCCCGGCGCAGCGACGGCGCGGCGGCGCCCCTCAGCGAGGAGGATGCGATGGAGCTCCTGCCCTGGTATGCGACCGGAAAGACTTCGCCCGAGGAGACAAAGGCGATCGACGGCCTGCTCGCCCGCTCGCCCAAGCTGCAGACGGAGCTCTCGCTGGTCAGGCGCGAGCGCGAGGTGGCACGCCACGACGCGGCGGCGATCGGCGAACCCTCGCCCGAGATCTTCCAGAAGCTGATGCGCAATGTCGAGGGCGCGCGGCAGCTGCCGCCGCTGCAGCAGGATGCGCGCGAAGGTGCGGGCTTCCTGCAGCGCTGGCTCGGCCTCACCGCGGCACCGGCGCTGCGCTTCGCGCTGGTCGCCGCCTGCCTCGTCATCGTGGTCGAGGGTGCGGCGCTCCTGCGCCTCTCGACCACCGGCGCCGGCAACCACTATCAGACCGCGTCGGCGCCGGATACCACGGCCGCCGGGCCGCATCTCATCGTCACCTTCAAGCCGGAGGCCGGGATCGGCACGGTCGGCGGGGTGATCTCCGATCTCAATGCCAGCGTGATCCGCGGGCCGATGCCGGACGGCGCCTATGTGATCGCGCTGCAGCCCGGCGCCAACGTCGACCAGGCGATCGCCACCCTGCGCGGCCATGGCGATCTCGTCGCCACGGTCGACCGCGGGTCGTAGCCCGTGCGCGGCGCGCGCTCATCGCTTCTCGCGGCTCTGCTCGGACTATGCCTCTGCGCGGGAACCGCATGGAGCCAAGGAGCACGCAACCCCGTGGGCGCCCCGCCCGGCGGCGGCAATGGTGGCGGGGCGGTCGGCGGTGGCGGATCGAACTTCAACCCGCGCCTGCCCTCGGCGCCGCTGGACATGGACCAGGGCGGGCTCGGCACCAACGGCGGGCCGGGCGGCGGCGGACTCCCCGCGGTGCAGGCGCCGCACGAACCCGATCTCATCGTCGTCGTGTTCCGTGCCGGCACGCCGGACAGCACCAGCAACGGGTTCGCCCAAGGGCTGCACCTCACCATCGTGCAGAACTTCGATCTCGCCGGCCTCCATCTCCGGGTATTCCTGATGCGGCTCCCGAAGGGCGGCGATCTCGATGCGACGCTCCGGACTGCCAGCGCCAACCGGCAGGCGCTCTGGGTTCAGCCGGATTTCAACTTCCGCAGCCTCGACGGCGCGACCGCGCAAGGCGGCAGCGTGGCCGCCGGGCAATACGCCCTGCAGAAGATTCACGCCGACGGCCTGCCGCATGCCTTGCGCGGCCAGGGCATCACCGTCGCCATGATCGACAGCGGCGTCGAGAAGGACCACGAGTCTCTGCACGCCGACAACGTGACCCTGGTCGATCTCATCGACAGCGGCAAGACGGCGCCCCCCGAGGTGCACGGCACCGCGATGGCCAGCATCATCGCGGGATCCGGCCGCGTCGCCGGCGTGGCGCCGGGCGTCTCCCTGCTGGCGATCCGCGCCTTCGCCGAGGTCGACCCCGGAAGCGGCGCCTCGACCTCGGACTCGTTCCATCTCGGAGAAGGCATCTCGCTCGCCCTCGACCGCAAGGCGCGGGTGATCAACCTCTCGATCGGCGGGCCGAACGATCCGCTGGTCCGGATGGCCGTCGAGCAGGCGGTGCTGACTGGCGTCACCGTGGTGGCGGCGGCCGGCAATTCGGGGCCGGATTCGCCGCCGGTCTATCCCGGTGCGCAGGCGGGCGTGCTGGCGGTGACCGCGACCGACGACAAGGACCGGATCTACAGCGGCGCCAACCGCGGCGATTACATCGCGGTCGCTGCACCCGGCGTCAACGTGCTGGCGGCGCGGCCGGGCCATGGTGCCGGTGCCAGCGCCTACGACTATTTCACCGGCACCTCGATGGCGACCGGCTACGTGAGCGGCCTCGCCGCCGTGCTGCTCTCGGCCGATCCCAATCTCACCTCGGCCGACATCCGCCGCATCCTCGAGGCGAGCGCCACCGATCTCGGCGCGCCGAAGAAGGATCCGGAGTTCGGCTACGGCCGCATCGACGCGGCCGCGGCCTACTCCGCCACGCCGACGGTCGGTTCGGCGAACTGATTGCGCAAGCTCTGACGCATCGGGTCTGACGCATGCTCGCTCCAACAAACTTCACCAGGTCCCGGTGAGCTTGCGGGCGAAGAGGCGCCAGATATCGAGGGGCGAGGCTTCGACGCTCTTGGGATCGAAGAGATCGTGGTCGTGGCGTTCGAGGCGCTTCAGCGCGGCGCGGGCGAGCGTGCCGACGCGGAGCGCGGGCACCAGCGACGCCGGTGCTCTCAGGAGACGTGCCGCGGCGAGCTCGGCGCGGGCTCGGTCGGCGATCGTCGCGACGGCCGGTGCCAGGCCCGGCTGCGCCTTCAGCTCATAGAGCCGGTCGAGCGAGACGTCATGCGCCTGGAGCACTGCGCGCGGCAGCAGGGTGCGCCGATGGCGCGCGAGATGCAGCGTCGCGCGCGCGATGCCGGCCAGCGCGAAGGCGGTGCCGACGTGGCGCGTCAGTGCCATGACGTCGCCCGCCTCGGCGTCGAGTCCCGCCGCCTCGGCGGCGAGGGCCAGCAGGCTGCCGGAAGTGGCCTCGGCATGCCGGGCGAGCGCGTCGAGATCGGCGGGCGGCTCCGCGTCGAGCTCGGCTTCCCTTGCGTCGATCAGGCGATCGAGCCAGCGCCGCCCGAGCGGCCGGCCTGCGTTGATCGCGGCGAGCGGCGTCAGGACGGCATGCCGTCGCGGCCGGCCGGCATAGAGCTCCGCCACCGCCTCGCGCCACCACTGCAGGCGGATGCGGGCCAGCATCGGCTCGGTGACCGAGTCCTGGATCGTGGCGAGCTCGAGATTGAAGGCGTAGAGCACGGCGAGATCGGCCGCCTGCTTGCCCGGCGCCACCAGCACCGTCAACGCGCGGTCGCGGTCGAAGCGGCGGATGCGGTCTAGGCAGTAGTCGATGTCCGAGTCCAAGACCGACGCTTCTCGCACCGAGGACGCTCCCGAATCAAAGCCCTGACCAGGCAAGGGGATTTCAATCCTTGCCGGCGGAGGGCCTGTAATCCCTTTGTCACCACCGGCGCATTCTGTAAAATGTCGCCAACGCCGCGCAACGTCGGCAGTTGCGCGAATCGCGCAAATAGGGGAGCACCATGGGGAAATTTTTCGAGAACCTGCACCGCGTGCTCGCAACCGGCCTCGTCCTGGCGGTGCTGGTGGCGCTCTGGCGGCACTCCGATCTGCTGGGGTCCCAGATCTACTGGGACGGCGTGTTCCGCTGGATCCATGTCTTCGCCGGGGTGCTCTGGATCGGCCTGCTCTACTATTTCAACTTCGTGCAGATCCCGTCGATGCCGAAGATTCCGGACGAGCAGAAGCCGGCGATCGGCAAGGTGATCGCGCCGACCGCGCTCCTCTTCTTCCGCTGGGCGGCTGCGGCGACTGTGCTCTTCGGCCTGCTGACCGCCGGCGCATCGCCGCAGGGCTATATCGCGGCCCTCGCCTTCCAGCACGATCCCACCATCGGCACCGGCATGTGGCTGGCGCTGATCATGGCGGCCAACGTCTGGTTCGTGATCTGGCCGAACCAGCAGAAGGTGCTCGGCATCGTGCCGGCCGAGGCCGACGCAAAGAAGCTGGCGGCGCGCACCGCGATGATCGCCTCCCGCGTCAACACCATGCTCTCGATCCCGATGCTCTACTGCATGGTGATGCAGAAGGTGGGCTGAACGTCCGTTCCTCAATGAAGACACCCGGAAATACGTGAAGGACGGCTACGTCTTTATGGTCCGACCCTTGCGGTCGGGGGTCGAGATCATCGGTGTGTTTGGTCCTGGTCAGGATTGGACCGGCTGGATCGGCAAGCGATAGCGCCCTACACCGCGATCAGCGCCGCGGCGACCTTGCGGCCTTCGGCGGCCAGCACGTTGTAGGTACGGGCCGCGGCGCCGGTGTCCATGGTCTCGATGACGACGCCCTGGGCGCGCAGCCCGGCGCGCAGGGCCGAGGAGATCGGCGTCATGCGCAAGCCGCAGCCGATCAGCAGGAGATCGATCGTGCCGGCCTTGCCGGCGGCGGCGACTTCGGTCAGCGCGGCTTCGGACAGATCGGCGATCATGGCGACCGACCAGGCGGCAGTGCGGTCGGGGAAGACCAGGACCGAACCCTGATAGAGCGTGCCGGTCACCCGGAACCGGCCCTCGCCGTAGCTCTCGACGATCTGGCGGCCCTGGGGGACGAGCGGCGTCAGGTCCATCGCGCGCGGTTAGCGGCGGACCACGGCTGACGGCTGGCTCTTCGGCGCCGGTTCCTTGGCCGGCTTCTCCTTGGCGGCGCCATCCTTGGGCGGCGTCTCCTTGCCCCGCACGCGGTGGAGATGCATGTAGAGCAGCAGCGGGGTCGCGACGTAGATCGTCGAATAGGTGCCGATCACGATGCCCCAGGTCATGGCGAGGGCGAAGCCATGGATCGCTTCGCCGCCGAAGAGCAGCAGCGCCAGGACCGAGAGCAAGGTGAGGCCGCTGGTGATCGTGGTCCGGCTCAAGGTCGAGTTCAGCGAGGTGTTGATCAGCTCCCGCAGCGGCATCGACTTGTAGCGACGCATGTCGTAGCGGATGCGATCGTAGATCACGACCGTGTCGTTGACCGAATAACCGGCGATGGTGAGGATCGCGGCGACCGTGGTCAGGTTGAACTCGAGGCCGGTGAGCGCGAACAGGCCGGCGGTGGTGACGGTGTCGTGGAACAGCGCCAGGAGCGCGTTGATGCCGAACTGCCACTCATAACGGAACCAGACATAGCCCATGATCCCGAGCATGGCGAGGATCGAGGCCTTCAGCGCGCCCCACTTCAGCTCCTCGCCGACCTTGGGCCCGACCGTCTCGGTGCGGCGGTACTGCCACTGATCGCCGAGCGCATCCTTGATCCTGGCGACCGCTTCCTGGGTGCCCTTGTCGCCGCTCGCTTGCTGGGGCACGCGGATCAGCACGTCGTTGGGCGCGCCGAAGGTCTGCAGCGTCACCTCGCCGATGTGGAGCGCGTCGAGCTTGCTGCGCATCTCGCCGAGATCGGCCGGGGCGTTCTGCGGCGTCTGCACCTCCATGAGCACGCCGCCGGCGAAGTCGATGCCGTAGTTGAGTCCCTTGGTGAACAGCAGCACCAGGCTGCCGACCACGAGAACGATCGACACCAGCAGCAGCGGCTTGTGCCAGCGCATGAAGTCGATGCGGGTATTGGCCGGAACGAGGCGGATGGGCTTGTACATCGGGTTCCGCCCTTCAGAGCGGCAGCAGCTTCGGCCGCGTGCGCCGCAGCCAGACCGAGGTCATGAGCCGGGTCACGTAGACCGAGGTGAAGAAGGAAGTGACCACGCCGATCAGCAGCGTGATGGCGAAGCCCTTGATCGGCCCCGAGCCGAACTCGAACAGGAACACCGTGGCGATGCAGTGCGTGGCGTTGGCGTCGATGATGGTGGCCTGGGCCTCGCGGTAGCCGGCTTCCATGGCGGTCACCGGCGAGCGGCCGTTGCGCATCTCCTCGCGCACGCGTTCGAGGATCAGCACGTTGGCATCGACCGCCATGCCGAGGGTCAGGATCATGCCGGCGATGCCGGGGAAGGTCAGGGTCGCGCCCAACAGGCTCAGGGCGCCGAGGATGAGGACCGCGTTCAGCACCAGGGCGATGTCGGCGAAGACGCCGAACAGGCCGTAGAGGAACAGCATCGCGACCACGATCGCCACGATGGCGATCTCGCAGGCGAGCTTGCCGGCGGCGATCGAGTCCGCGCCGAGATCGGCGCCCACGGTGCGCTCCTCGATCACGGTCAGGTTGGCCGGCAGCGCGCCGGCACGCAGCAGCAGCGCCAGGTCGGCGGCGCTCTGCACCGTGAAATTGCCGCTGATGATGCCGCTGCCGCCGAGGATCGCGTCCTTGATCACGGGCGCGCTGATCACCTTGCCGTCGAGCACGATGGCGAAACGCTTGCCGACGTTCTGCACCGTCGCGTCGCCGAACTTCTTGGCGCCGATGCCGTCGAACTTGAAGGCGACCACCGGCTGGGAGCCGTTCTCGAAGCTCTGCTGCGCGTCGGTCAGGTTTTCGCCCGCCACCGTGACCCGCTTCTGCACGATCAGCTTCTGCGGCGTGTTGCTGCGGGTATCGACCACGTCCAGCACCTCGTCGGTCGGCGCGGGCTGGCCGCTGACCATCGCCGCCTCATCGACCATCCGGAAGGTCATCTTGGCGGTGCGGCCGATGATGTCCTTGATGTGCTGCGGATCCTTGACGCCGGGAAGCTGGATCACGATGCGGTCTTCACCCTCGCGGATGATGGTCGGCTCCTTCGTGCCGGTCTCATCGACCCGCTTGCGAATGACGTCGATCGCCTGCGCGACCACCTGGATCCTCAGCTGTTGCAAGGCCTGATCGGAGTAGCGCGCGGTCACCTGGCCGTCATCAGCGATGGTGAGATCCATCCCGTTGGTCGCCTGCTGCAGCAGGGGACGCGCCGCCTCGGTCATCTTGGGATCGGCATTCTGAGTGCTGGAATCGATCACCCGCAGCGAAACGACGCCGCCCGCGGTACTCGGGTTCTGGTAGCCGATCGGTGGCGTGGCGTGACGCAGCTTGTCGCGAATGTCGTCGAGCACCGTGGCGAGCCGCTCTTTGACGAAGGAGTCGGTGTCCACCTCGTACAGCAGATGCGAGCCGCCCTGGAGGTCGAGGCCGAGGTTGATGACGGTCTTCGGCACCCAGCTCGGCAGCTTGTCGAGGCTCGCCTGAGGGATGAGATTCGGTGCCGAGAACAGGCAGCCGAGCAGGATGATGCCGAGGATGACGCCGATCTTGAGCTTGGAGAACTGGAGCATGGTGCCTCTTCAGCGGTGACGCGCCTCTTCAGGCGTCGTTCGCACCCTGCTTGCTGGTGTCCTTGGTGGACTTGCTGTCCTTGGCGCCGTCCTTGGTCACCGTCTTGGCCGCTTCCGGCGTGCGGTTCACGATGTCGGAGATGGCGCTCCGCACCACGCGAACCTTGATGCCCTGGGCGATCTCGACCTCGACGTCGTTGTCCGCGTCGTTGGCCTTGGTGATGACGCCGAGGATGCCGCCCGAAGTCACGATCCGGTCGCCGCGCTTGGCGGCGCGCACCATGGCCTGATGCTCCTTCTGCTTCCGTTGCTGTGGACGGATCATCAGGAAGTAGAAGACGACGAAGATCAGGACCAGCGGCGCGAACTGGAGCAGGCCGTCCATGCCGCCTGGTGCAGCGGCCGCGCCTGTGGTTTGCGCTAAGGCCTCGGTAATAAACATTTATCTATCCCATCGCCAAGTCGCGCCGAACCCCACCAGGATGTCCTACCGGGGCCGGCAATTCGGCCGGGACTATAACCATCAGACCCGGAAAAGCAACGCAGATGACCGGAATGTTAACGGTTTGGCGGGTCGCTACACGGAGGGCTGCCGGCGGAGGGCGTCGAGCAGGGCCTTGTTCGGGAAGCCGTCCTGGGGCCAGCCGATGGTGGCCTGGAACAGGCGCACGGCTTTCCGGGTCTTGAGGCCGAGAATGCCGTCCGCCGTGCCCACGTCATAGCCATGTGCCGCGAGGCGCTGCTGCAGCTCCTGGCGCTCGGCGAGATTGAGCGGCGGCTCGTTGACCGGCCATGGGGCGATGACATTGGGTCCGCCCATGATGCGCTGGCCGAGCATCGCCACCGAGAGCGCATAGCTGGTCGAGTTGTTGTACTTGAGGATGGTCTTGAAGTTCTGGGTGACCAGGAAGGCCGGCCCGCGCCAGCCAGCGAGCACCAGGATCGAGGTACCGCCCGGCCAGTCGGGGAGTAGCGTGCCATCGATCTTGGTCACCCCCATCTGGCGCCAATGCTCGACCGGCTGCTCGACGTCGAGCTCGGCCTGGCCGTAGAGAAAGCCCAACGGCAGCTTCACCTCGGTCCCCCAGGGCACGCCTTGGAGCCAGCCGTAGTGATCCATGTAGTTGGCGGTCGAGGCGAAGACGTCGGGCATCGAGGTCCAGAGATCGGGCGCGCCGGAATGATCGGCATCGACGGCGAGCTCGAGATACTTGCTCGGCAGGAACTGGTTGTTTCCCATCGCCCCGGCCCAGGAGCCCACCATCTTATCGACCGGAATCTGTTTCTTCCCGGCGATGGTGAGTGCTGCCGTCAGCTCGCTGCAGGCGAAGTCGGTGCGCTGGGCGCCATAGCCGAGATTGGAGAGCGCCTCGAACACGTTCACGTCGCCGAAGCTGCGGCCGTAATCGGTCTCGATGCCCCAGATGCCCATCAGGGTGCCGGCATCGACGCCGTATTGCCGCGCCGTCGCATCGATCACGGCGCGGTTTGCAGCGTATTGTTGCTGGCCGCGCGTCACCCGGTCGTCCGACACGGCTTTCGATAGATAGGTCCAGACCGGCGTGACGAACTCCGGCTGCTTGGCCTGCTTGGCGGTGATCGACGGATTCTCCTTCACCGGCGCGAAGGCCTGGACAATCAACTCCTTCGGCTGGCCGCCGTGATAGGCGTAGGCCTCGAAATGCCGGACCCAATCGACGAAATTCGCCGCCGTGGTCGGGCAGGTCTTCTGGTCGATGCGGGTGAAGGCATAGGGATCGCTGATCGGGCCCGTCGGTGCCGGAGGCGTCGGCCCCGCACAGGCAGCCAAGAGCCCGGCCAGACCAAGCAGGCTCGCCTTCCGCAGCTGATTCCGCAAGCGCATCATCCTCTAATTCGGCTGTTCCGATTCCCCGATGCGCAAAGATAGGCTCGCGCATGATTCTTGTCATCGTCGCGTGCTGCAGTGCGCATGGCTGGCATGCGTGGTGCGGGGTCGGAGCGGCTTGCCGGTCTCCCCTCCTCCGCTGGTAATCTCCGGCGCGAAGGCAGGGGAAAGAGATGGGCGGGCGCCAATCGCATCGCAAAGGTGTCATCCTGGTGCTGGCGGCGGCGTTCTGCTGGAGCAGCGGCGGCCTCATCGCGCGCTATATCGCCGCGGACGTCTGGACCCAGATCGCCGGGCGCGGCCTGTTCGCGGCCTTGACCCT
>DATKMF010000188.1:0-5788 GCA_035542015.1 Candidatus Cybelea sp. | reverse complement strand
CTAGCAGGCCGTTGAAGAAGTCATTCGCGTTCGCCGACGAGGCCTGAGTCGTCGCCCTTGTAGATGGAGATGTGGCCGACTAGCCGGCCTGCGGTGCCGAGCACGGCCCTTCCCCGCCCGCTGGCGTGGGCGTTGTCGTCCGAGCCCTCCCAACAGAACTCGGCACACGCCGAGCCGTCGCGCGAGCCGTATCGAACGTCGAGTTCCGCTTCGATGGCTGCGAAGACGATCTCGCCGCTATCAGAGCCCTTGAACGTGATGTGAGCCGGTTCGAGCAGGTCGAGCTCTTCCCACTGATCCATCTCGGTGATCCGCCACCGCCCCGCGAAGGCTCGGGCGAAGGCCGGGACGCGCTTCGTCACGCTACCGCCCCGATCAGCTTCGGCGCCCGCACCAGGTTGTAGGCGGTGGCCGCGAAGGTGAATGCCCAATCGACCTTGGGCAGGCCTTTGAGCTTTGTCTTGCGCAGGCCGGCTACCGTCTTCATCCAGCCGAATGCTTCCTCGATACGTTTCCGGATCTGCTGGCTCATCCCGTAGCCCGGATGCCGCGTCGTCCGGCGGTCGATCGCCGAGCGACGTCCGCTCGTATTCTGCGCCACGTGCGGGCGCACGTTCAGGGTGCGCAGCTCCTCGACGAACTCGGCTGCGTCGTAGCCCTTGTCGGCACCCAGCGTGATCGCGCGCGGGCGATCAGCCCAAGGCTCGATCATGTCGAGGGCGGCCAGCCGTTCGGCGTGGCCCGAGACGCGCGTGAGCCGGGCATCGACCAGGAGGCCCGAGCGATTCTCCATCAAACCGTGGCCGATGAAGCACAGCTTCGCTTCCATCCCCGGCCCCTTGCGATAGAGCATGGCGTCGGGATCGGTCGTGCTCCGATGGGTTTCGTTCGAGCGCTTCTGCCCTTTGAAGTCGGCCGGCGCGTTGCGCCCGCCGCTCGTGGGCTCGCCCCCGTCCGGCGGCTCCTTTGGCCTGAAGCTCTTCATCGACGCCCAGGCCTCGATCAGCGTGCCGTCCACCGAGAAGTGCTCGCTCGACAACAGCCGCTTCACCCGAGGCAGCGCCAGAACGGCTGCCAGGAACTTCGCCGCAATCTCCCCATCCAACAGCCGATCGCGGTTTTTCGAGAAGCTCGAATGGTCCCAAACCCCGTCATCGACCCCGAGCCCGACGAACCACTTGAACAGAAGATCATGCTCCAGCCGCTCCATCAGCTGCCGCTCAGACCGGATCGAGTAGAACGCCTGCAAGAGCATCGCCCGAAGCAGCTGCTCCGGCGCGATCGACGGCCGACCCGTGCCCGAATAAAGCGCCGCGAAGTCTTCCGACAGCGCCTCCAGCGCCCCGTCCGTCAGCGACCGGATCGCCCGCAGCGGATGATCCGCCCGAATCCGCTTCTCAAGATCGACGTACGAAAACAGCTCACCCGATCGCCTGTCCGAGCCCCGCATCGCGCCCCTCGACGAGTTACACTCATCGAGTGAATCATGCCCCACGCCGACGGGCTACGGGTTTTTCAACAACCTGCTAGAGGGCGTGCCGGAAAATCAGGTGCAGCCCGCGTAGGTTCCAGATTTTAGGTGAATCGCTCGCCGAGGCGCCGCTCATGACGTTTTGGTATTTGATCCAGATCAAGTAATCCCAAGACGGTCAGAAGTATTTATGAGACACGGATCATGTATACGATGTGGTAGACTCAAGGAGGCAGACAGCCTTCCGTTCGAGACTGTAGCACGGCCTCCGCAGCGAAATGGAGGATCGACATGAACAACGCCGAGCAATATTGGCGGATGCTTAGAGTTTCTCTCCTGGCCGCGCTCCTTGCGGCGCTGAGCGCCTGCACAACCACCACGATAAAGCCGGCCACCGTCCAGAAGCCGGCCGAGCACTACCAGAACATCGCGGTGGGTGAAGTTACCGCCAAGGACGTTCTATGGAATTCGTATGCCATCGAGCTCCGGCGCGGGCTGATTGCCGAACTGATCAAGTCGAAGAAGTTTGTTCAGGTTCTCGATCCGGCACCGCAGCCGTTGCCGCCCTCGACCGTCCTGGTGACCGGCCAAGTGACTGAAGTCGACAAGGGCGACGCGGCCTTGCGCTGGATCATAGGGTTCGGCGCGGGCCATGCCCACCTCACCAGCGACATGCAGCTCGTCGATGGGGCCAATAATACCGTCGCGCATTTCTCGGCCAGGAAGGCGTATTCGGGTGGTGCCGGCATCGGCGGCGCCGGGTTCGTCGACATGGATGACCTGGCCAAGCAGGCGGGAGAGGAGGCCGCCGCTGCGATCGCGAAATGGTCAGAAACGGGTGAGTTGGAGTGAGCCCATACGCCGACTGCATTCTCGAGGGCATGAAAGGAGCGACCATGTGGACCCGGCCATTGTCGGGCCGCGCCCACATCAGCCTTAGTGACTCGCGTCGGATCGAAGCGGCGGCGTCAACATCCGGCTCCTATATTTGTAGAAGTCCAGGATCGGTCCCTCGAAGTCTGCCGGCGCCAGCGGGCTGGGCTGATGATGGAGAATCGCGGGCCGCGAGCCACATCGACCAGAACGGCGCCATGTCGGAGCAGCGCGACGTCAAGCACGGCAGCGATCCCGGCGATCTCGAATGGGTCGAGAGCGACGGCGACCGGCATCGGGTCGGCAACTACCCGTTCTCGCTCAGCACGGGCTTCCGCATCGGCCTCTACGGGCTCGACAACATGCACCCGACCGACGTCGGCTACGCGCTGATGGCGAACGAGATCATCAAGCAGATCGATCCCGATCCGGCCAGGCTCGTGAGCAAGGAGACGATCGCCACTATCGACACGCTGCTGCGCGATCCGCCGCACATCCCGATCGACATGCGCCTGCTGCTCAGCCTCGTGGGCGCGTTCGGGCTGGTGGGCGAAGGGACGGCGTGACGGGGCGAGCATTCGCCTAAACGACCGAAGAGCGGCGCAACGTCGCCTCGCCGCAATCTTGGCGGCCGATATAGTCGGCTACACCCGCCTCATGGAGCGTGACGAGGCCGGCACACTGGCCGCGCTAGAGGCCCGACGTTCAGAGGTGCTCCAGCTCGGCCGCCCCGGGAATTCCGGTTCTGCCTTCCCCTCCCCCTGATGACGGCTACATAATCGGCGGGTGGCGTTTTTCGTCGAGGGGGTGGTGGCGAGATGAGCGGCGGCAAGAGCTGGAATGGCGAAGCCTTCTGGGGTGTGGGTTCCGAATATGATCCGCAATGGCTGCTGACCGAAGAACAGCAGCAGCTGCAGGCGCGGCTGATCGAGCTGTCGGCGACGGCGATGCGCGCCAATGCCGAGGAATCGGACCGCGGCTTCGTGTTCCCGCGCAAGAATTTCGAGCTCCTGGCGAAGGAGGGCCTGCTGGGACTGATCGTGCCGAAGTCGCTGGGCGGGCGCGGCGAGAACCATGTCTGCGCCGCCATGGCGGTCGAGACCATCGCGCGCTATGGCTGCGCCAGCACGGCCATGTGCTACGTCATGCATCTCTCGGCGACCGCAGGACTTCTCCTCCATCATCACCGCAACCCGAAGGTCCAGGAGCTGTTGCGGCGCCTGGACAAGGAGGTCCTGGTCGGCACGCTCTCGATCTCGGATCCCGCCACCGGCTCGCATGTCTGGTTCCTCCTCTCCTCCAGCGCCGAGCGTGTGGGCGAGGGCTACCGGCTCAACAAGAAGGCCTCCTGGACGACCTCGGGCGGCTATGCCGACTGGTATGTCGCGCAGACCACGAGCCCGGATTTCAAAGGCAACTACGCCAATTTTTCGATCTGGCTGCTGTTCGCCGACGAGGTCAAGGCGCGCAAAGGGTCGTGGAACGGCGTCGGGCTGCGCGGCAACCAGTCGGGCCCGATGGAGATCGACGGCGTCGTGGTCCCGCCGGATCGCCTGATCGGGCCTGCCGGCGACGGCGCCGGCTCCAATGACGAGGCGACGGATCCCTATTTCATGTTGGGCACGGCGGCCTGCTGGAACGGCGTCTCCATGGGCGCCATCGACATCGTGAAACGCCATACCACGCGCAAGACCCATGCCGATGTCGGGCTCAAGGTCGCCGATTATCCGTCGATTCAGGACTATGTCGGCAACGCGCTCGCCGAGACCAACGCCTCGCGCGCCCTCACCTACCAGATCGCCCAGGCGATGGACCGGGTCACGAACAACAATGACTGGTCGATCCATGCCGACATCGCGGTGCGCCCGCGCACGACGCTGGTGCAGTGGTGCTGGCAGGTCAAATACATCGCCGCCAAGAACGTCGTGGCCGTCACCAACGACATGATGAGCGCCGGCGGCGGGACGGCCTACAAGCCGGAGCTGGGGCTGGAACGCTACTGGCGCGACGGCCGCGCCGGCTGGCTGATGGCGCCCACCAACGAGGTCCTGCGGCTGTTGCTGGGAAAGTCGGCCCTGCTGGGCTTCGAGGAGCTCGACTTCTGGAACCAGCGCGCGAACCAGCGCCTTCTCCGGAGCGAGTTGAAGAAGCTGAACCCCGAGGAGCGGAAGGCCCTGGCGGAAGAGCTGCTCGCTCCATCGGCCTAGCCAGCCGACGGGGCGAGCCTGAAGAGCCAGGCGCGCAGCCCTTCACGGCTTCCAGGAGTGCGGTCGCATCCTGGGCCGCGACGATCTTGCCGTTTGCCAGTTTCGATCCTGCTTCGATGCGCGCGTCGCGGGCCTCTTGCGCCTTCCGCCAAGCCGTCATCTGAAGGTCCCGTCACAAATCTGGCTTCGACCGCTGCCGGCACACTCATTTCTGGGCGTGCTGCGCCGCTTCCTCGATGACCGCCGCGACTTCCTTCGGGCGCGATTCATAGACGGAATGGCTGGCGCCCCCGATCTCGATCGTGTGGCTGCCGGCGCGCTTGTAATACATCCGCTCGAGGTCGGGATCGATGATCCGGTCGGCGCCGGCGACGATCGCCCAGCTCGGCTTCGTCTTCCAGGCGGCGACCGTCATCGGCGCGGTGAAGACCTCCGCTGCCGTCAGGATCTGCGACCTCGCCTCGAACTCGGCCTGCTCGCGCGGCAGATCGGCGGCGAAGTCCTTGGGGAAGTCGGCGGGATTGAGGTAGGTGAATCCGTCGGCGGTCTTGCGGATCGCCCCCTCCTGCTTCGCCGTGATGCTGGGCATGGTCTTGCCGAGGGCGCCTTCGCTCTCCCCGACATCGGGCGCATGGGCCGCCACATAGACCAGGCCGACGACCTTCGGATGCACGCCGGCCTCGGTGATGACCGAGCCGCCATAGCTGTGACCGACCAGGATGCAGGGTCCGGTCTGGAGGTCCAGCAGGCGGTTCACCGCGGCGACATCGCCCTGGAACGAGGTCAGCGGCTCCTGGGCCATCGCCACATCGTAGCCGTCGCGGGTGAGGATGTCGTAGACCGGCCGCCAACCCGACGCGTCCACCCAGGCGCCGTGGACCAGCACGATGCATTTCACGGGGGAGGCAAGGGAGGGACGGCGCTCGCGGCGAGAATGAGGCCCGCGGCAATGGCCGTTGCGAAAGGGAGTCCGAGAAACCGGCGGAGGGTCATAGGAATTCTTTCAGCCTCTGTTGTGAGGGAAAGGTCACATCTGCGCGGCCCCCTTTCTGAAGGAAATGAGAATCATTCTCTTGTCGCGGATTGCGCCGCTTGGTGCGAATCGCGGATTTCAGCGGGAAGGTGCCGCGAAAGCGAAGAGGGGTGCGTCTCGGAGAGTTCGGCAGCTCTTTGGCAGCGCGAGCGACGGCGGGTTACGCGAACCGATTGGCCCAGATCGCCGCCCTGGCGACCTTCT
>DATKMF010000187.1:0-2828 GCA_035542015.1 Candidatus Cybelea sp. | reverse complement strand
GAACGCCTTCAGTGTCTTGGTCTTCACGTTGCCGGCGCGACCGGTACCGAGAATGAATTTCGCAACAGATTCGTCGTTCGGGGCGTCGATGTGGAGAACCATGTCAAAGGCCCCCATTGTCATGTAGAAGTCTTTGATCTGCATGCCGAGTTTCTTCGCGGCTTCGCGTGCCGCATCCAACCGTTTCGGCGACTCTTTCACGCTTCGAATGCCCTGGTCTGTCCAGTTCATGAGGATGACGTACTTAGCCATGTACTCCTCCCTTGCGTTACGTGGCATGAACCACCAAGCTTCGCACGAAATTGTTGCGGTAGCTAGAACCTGTGCTTGTCCGTTCTCGAGGCGCCGAAGAGGTCCTTGAGCCTGCTCGCAAACAAAGCCGCCGTCACCCGATAGCCTAAGCCCGACAGAGAGCCGTGAACGCGATCTCAGCGAGCTCGCCGCCGAATGGGATCGCCGGCTCTCTGTCTTGAATCAGCCCAGTTTTGAATCAGTCCGGCCTTGAATCAGTCCGGCCTTGAATCAGCCCGGCTTTGAATCAGCCTGGCGCGTGAGCGTGTTGCAGCCGTTTTGACCCGGCTGGGTTGGCCGCGGGATCGAACTTCACCCCGGCAGCCCGGCTTTCACATAGCCTTCGATGAAGTGCCGGCGATCCGCCTCGTTGCGGAACGGCTGCTTGCGGCCCCAGCGCTGGGCCGAGAAATCCGGATACTGCCTCAGGAACTGGTCGGCCTGGACGCGGGCCTCCGGCATCCGTCCCAGCTGGGCCAGGGCGGCGGCGAGGATGCGCCCCACGCCGGGCCCGCGCGCCGATTCGTGACTCAGCGTCTCCACGGCGTCCTGATACTGGCGCGCGGCGTACTGGCACCATCCGAGCAGCCAGTAGTAGTCCCCCCACGGATGCGGGTTGAGTCGGAACGCCTTGCGCACGCAGTCCATCCCCTCGAGGGGACGGCCCTCGAGCGTCCGGAGATCCCCAAGCAGCGACCAGCCCGCGGCGTGGTTGGGATTGATGCGGAGCCCTTTCTCGAACTCGGCGACCCCGGCGGCGAGATCGTCCTCATAGGCCCAGACATAGCCCAGCACGATGTGCGCATCCGGATTATCCGGATCCAGCGATACCGCCTTCTCGGCGGATGTGCGGGCGAGCCGGCTGTGTTCCTCGGATTCTCCGAGATAGATCCAGCCGAAATGGTGACTCATCGCGAGCCAGGCATGCGCCTCGGCAAATTCCGGATCGAGCTCGATCGCCTTCTCGAGGAGCGGCCGCGCCCGCTTGTTGTCCTCGGGCGAGATCGCCGTCAGCATCCGCCCATTTACGAACAGCTCGTAGGCCTCCAGGCTGGTCGTGCGCCGCCGGGGGAGCACCTGCGCCGCGGCCAATCTTCCGGCCAGCGCGCGCACGATCTCACTCACGACCTCGTCCTGCACTACGAAGATGTCGGCAAGATCGCGGTCGTACCGCTCGGCCCATATGTGGTTGCCGGTTGCGGCGTCGATCAGCTGGGCGTTGATCCGCACCCGTGTGGCGGCGCGCCGGACACTGCCCTCGATCACATATCGGACGCCGAGCTCCGCGGCGATCGCGCGGACATCGACTGAGCGGCCCTTGTAGGCGAAGCTGGAATTGCGGGCGATCACCAGGAAGCCCGCTACCTTCGAAAGATCGGTGATCAGGTCCTCGGCAAGTCCCTCGGCGAAATAGGTCTGCTCCGGGTCGCCGCTCATGTTGAGGAAGGGGAGCACCGCCAGCGACAGCTGATCGGCAGTCGCGGCGGCAGGTCGCGCGGCCCCCGGCGTTCCGGTGCCGAGCAGCGCGCGAAAGACCCGTACCGGCCAGGCGATGTTCTTCAGCCGCTGCTCGCCGAGATCCTCGAAGTCGAGGCCGATCTTGCCGCGCGCATCGTCCCGCACCCGGGCCGAGACGCAGATGCCGCCCGGTTCCGCCATCGCCTGCAGACGTGCCGCGACGTTCACCCCGTCGCCGAAGATGTCGCCGGCCTCGACCATGATGTCGCCGACATTGATGCCGATCCTGAACACGATCCGCCGATCGGGGTCGACCGGCGCGTTGCGCGCATTCAGCGCCTGCTGCATCGCGACCGCGCAGCGCAGCGCGTCGACAACGCTCGCGAACTCCACCAGCAGCCCATCGCCCGTGGTCTTCACGATCCGGCCGCGATGCGCGTCGATTCCGGGGTCCACCAGCTCACGCCGGATGCTTCTCAGCCGGGCGAGCGTGCCCTCCTCGTCCGCCCCCATGAGCCGGCTGTACCCGGCCACATCGGCGGCGAGCACCGCGGCGAGACGGCGTTGGACGCTTTCCTCGGCCATTGGGCGCGACCTGCTCCCCCGGAAGACCGGGCGGAGTCTATGCCGGGGTCGCCGGGGTGTCTATCAACCCCAAGAAGCGAGACGGAAGCGGTCAGCGCGCCGGCGCCCGGGCAGATCGGACCTCGCCGCTTGCGCTAGATGACGCTCGGCAGCGATCTCGGGCGATCGGATCCTTGTCGCTGGCTGCTTGCCGGCTCGTCTCCGAAATTTCCAGTATCGTGTTTGTATGCGACGTCAGGGCTTGACCGCGCAGCACTCAAGTGAAGAACGATTCGTCGGACAGAGTGCGTGAAGGCCCGCGCTCTTGCTCACCGCCCCGGTGCAATCCGGCGATAGGAGAGCGCCTCGGCGACGTGCAGGCGCTTCACGCCTTCGCTGCGTTCGAGATCGGCCAAGGTCCGCGCAACGCGGATGACGCGGTGGAAGCCGCGGGCCGAGAGCTTGAACTTCTCGACCGCCTGCGCGAGCAGCTTGCGGCCTTCGGGCTCCGGCGT
>DATKMF010000186.1:0-28477 GCA_035542015.1 Candidatus Cybelea sp. | reverse complement strand
CGCGGCGAAGCCCGCGCCGCTGATCCCCAAGCGCGGCCAGGTCACCGGCGGCGCTTTGACGGAGCTGTTCCGCAAGCAGGCGGAAGCGGCGTCCGCGACCGTGGTCGAGGTTGCGCGTGCTGAGGACGTGCCCGGTGCCGTTGCCGAATATCTGCGCGGCCGCAACCTGCCGCCGCAGATTCGCCTGGCGCCGGACCCGCGCGTCGCGGGCCTGGACTGGAAGAGCCAGCCGCTGCTCGAGACCTCGACCGGCAAGAGCGACGGCCACGATCCGGCCTCCGTCACGCCCGTGCTCTCCGGCGTTGCCGAGACCGGCACGCTGGTCGTCCATTCCGGCGAGGCGACGCCGAACACGCTGCATTTCCTGCCCGAGACTCATATCGCCGTCGTCTACAAGGACGAATTGGTCGGCACCTATGAAGAAGCCTGGGCGGCTTTGCGCCGCAAATTCGGCGCTGATCTCTCCGACGGCAGGATGCCGCGCACGGTGAGCCTGGTCACCGGCCCCTCGCGCAGCGCCGATATCGGCAAGATCCTGCTGATGGGCGCGCACGGGCCGAAGCGCCTCCACATCATCCTGGTCGATGCCCCGAAAGGGCCGAACTGAGCGCGCCATGACCCGCCGCCCGCTCAGCGAGGAAGATCGGGCGCTCTGGCACTCCATCGCCAAGACCGCGACGCCGTTGAAACGCCGCCGCAAGTCCGCGCCCGCGCCGGACTCCGCGGCATCCGCAGACTCGCCACTGCCTCGCAAGTCCCAGAAGCCGAAACGCCAATCTCCGATCGTCACGTCGCCCACGCCGCCACCTGCGCCCGTTGCAACGCCACCGCTGGCGCATGGCAAATCGACCGGCATGGACAGGCGCCAGGCCGAGCGATTCCAGCGCGGCCAGCTGCCGATCGAAGGCCGCATCGATCTCCACGGCCGCACGCAGGCGCAGGCGCATGACGACCTGCACGACTTCCTCGCCGGCGCGCATGCGGCGGGCAAGCGCTGCGTGCTCGTCATCACCGGCAAAGGCATGACCGCCTCGAAGACCGGCGTCTTGAAGGAGAACGTGCCGCGCTGGCTGAACGAGCCCAGCCTCCGCCGCCACGTCCTCGCCTTCGCCTATGCCGAGCCCAAGCACGGCGGCGAAGGCGCGCTCTACGTGCTGCTGAAGCGCAAGAAGGAGACCGCACGATGACTCCCTTCGGCCAGCGCCTGCGCGAGCTGCGGCGCCAGCAGGGGCGGGCGTTGAAGGATATGGCGCGGGCCTTGAAGGTCTCCTCGGCCTATCTCTCGGCGCTGGAGCACGGCCATCGCGCGCAGCCCAAGCCCGGCTTCGTGCAGCAGGTCGCGGCCTATTTCAATCTCGCCTGGGAAGAGGTCGATGAGCTGAAAGCCCTGGCGGCACTCTCCGATCCCAAGCCCAGCATCGACACGGCGGGTCTCTCTCCGCTGGCCACCGAGGTCGCGAACCGCTTGAAGCGCAGGATCAAGTCGCTGGATGAGCCGGCGCTGAAGGCGATCCTGAAGCAGCTCGGAAGATAGCCTGCCGCGTGCTGTCAGGATGTTGCAAGCGTCCGGTGCTTGCCGCAGCGGCCCTGTTCGCGTATGGCTGCTGCTCGCATCTCCCTCCCCAAGGATAGCCATGAGTCACGACATCTTGACCGCCCTGATCCTCGGTGCGATCGAGGGCTTCACCGAGTTCCTGCCGATCTCCTCGACCGGCCAGCTGATCCTCGCCGGCGACTTGCTCGGCTTCCAGAGCAATCTCGGCAAGCTCTTCGAGGTGGTGATCCAGCTCGGCGCCATCCTCTCGGTCGTCGTCTTCTCCTGGGGGCGGCTCTGGAAGGTCGTGGTCGGCCTGCCGCGCGATCCCGGCGCTCAGCGCTTCGCGATCGCCGTCATCCTCGCCTTCCTTCCCGCGGCGGTGATCGGCGCGATCCTGCACGACTTCATCAAGCGCGTGCTCTTCTCGCCCTGGGTCGTGGTGGTGAGCCTGGCGGTCGGCGGCGTGCTGATCCTCATCCTCGAACGCCTGGCGCCGCGACCGCGGATCGAAAGCATCGAGACGCTGCCGCTGAAGACGGCGCTCGGCATCGGTTTCGCACAATGCCTCGCCATGATCCCCGGCGTCTCGCGCTCGGGCGCCACCATCCTCGGCGGCGAGATGCTCGGCGTCGACCGCAAGGTCGCGACCGAGTTCACTTTCTATCTCGCGATCCCCACCATGCTGGGTGCCACGGTGTTCGATCTTTGGAAGTCGCGCGCCGAGCTCTCCACCAGCGGCATCGGCATCATCGCGATCGGCTTCGTCACCGCCTTCGTGGTGGCGATCCCGGTGGTCAAAGGCCTGGTCGGCTTCGTCGGCCGCTACGGCCTCGTCCCTTTCGCCTGGTACCGCATCATCGTCGGCATCGCCTGGGGCCTCTGGCTGTTCACCAGGGGCGGGTGAAGATCAGAGGATGAACTTCGAAAGGTCGGCGTTCTTCGCCAGCGGGGCCACCTTCTCCTTCACCATGACGGCGTCCACGCGGATCGTCTTGCCGGACATTTCGCTGGCGGTGAAGCTCACTTCTTCGAGCAAGCGCTCCATCACGGTCTGAAGCCGCCTTGCGCCGATGTTCTCGACGCTGGAATTGATCTCGGTTGCGAGGTCGGCCAAGGCGTCGATCGCGTCGTCGGCGAAGTCCAGGGTCACCTCTTCGGTCTTCATCAGGGCGACGTATTGTTTGATCAGGCTCGCCTCGGGCTCCACCAGGATGCGCTTCATGTCTTCGCGGGAGAGCGCGTTCAATTCTACGCGGATCGGCAGGCGGCCCTGCAGCTCGGGCAGCAGGTCCGAGGGCTTGGCGAGGTGGAAGGCACCGGAGGCGATGAACAGGATATGGTCGGTCTTGACCGGACCATGCTTGGTCGAGACCTGCGTACCCTCAATGAGCGGCAGCAAGTCGCGCTGCACGCCCTCGCGGCTCACGTCGCCTCCGATGCGGGCCGTGTCCGAACGCGCGCAGATTTTGTCGATCTCGTCGATGAAGACGATCCCGTGCTGCTCGACGGCGCGGATCGATTCCGAGACCACCTTCTCCTGGTCCAAGAGCTTATCGCTCTCCTCGGCGACCAGCACCTCGTAGGAATCGGCGACCGTCATGCGGCGTGGCTTCTGCCTTCCGCCGAGCGCATTGCCGAGCATCTCGTTCAAGTTGATCATGCCCATGCTGGCGCCCGGCATGCCGGGGATCTCGAAAGTGGGCAGGCTGCCCGAGCCCGAGTCCTTGACGCTGATCTCGATCTCCTTCTGGTCGAGCTCGCCGGTGCGCAGCATGCGACGGAACTTGGTGCGGGTATCCGGCGAGGCATCCTTGCCGACCAGGGCATCGAGCACGCGGTCCTCGGCCAGGCCTTCGGCCTTCGCCGTCACCTGGCGGCGCATCTTCTCCTTGGTCTGTGCGATCGCGATCTCCACGAGGTCGCGCACGATCTGCTCGACGTCACGGCCAACATAACCGACCTCGGTGAACTTAGTCGCCTCGACCTTTAGAAAGGGTGCTTGGGCGAGCTTGGCCAAGCGGCGCGCGATCTCGGTCTTGCCGACGCCGGTCGGGCCGATCATCAGGATGTTCTTCGGCATGACCTCGTCGCGGATTTCCGGTTCCAGCTGCTGGCGGCGCCAGCGGTTCCTCAGTGCGATCGCGACGGCGCGCTTGGCCTCGCCCTGGCCGACGATGAAGCGGTCGAGCTCGGAGACGATCTCCCGCGGGGTGAGGGCCCCGACCACATTCTCCACAGGGGCTTCGAGTCTCTTCGCGGGTTCGGCCATGGCGTTACAGCTTTTCCAGGATGACGTTATGATTGGTGTAAATGCAGATGTCGGCAGCGATCTTCATCGCCTTGCGCGCGATGGTCTCGGCGTCGAGATGCGCCTCGCCGATCAGCGCCCGCGCGGCGGCCAGCGCATAGGCGCCGCCGGAGCCGATGCCGATCAGCCCGTCCTCGGGCTCCAGCACGTCGCCGGTGCCGGTCAGAACCAGGCTCACCGACTTGTCGGCGACGGCCATCATGGCTTCCAGCCGTCGCAGATAGCGGTCGGTCCGCCAGTCCTTGGCCAATTCGACGCAGGCGCGAGCGAGCTGTCCCGGATGCTGCTCGAGCTTACCCTCGAGCCGCTCGAACAAGGTGAGCGCATCGGCTGTGGCGCCCGCAAAACCGGCGATCACCTGGCCCGTGGATCCATTGGGCCCAGCCTCGCCCTTGCCGAGCCGGCGGAGCTTCCGGGCATTGGACTTCATCACCGTGGCGCCGACCGTCACCTGGCCGTCGCCCGCCAGCACGACCTCGGGACCCTTGCGGACCAAAAGGATGGTGGTTCCGTGCCAAGGTGTGAGGCCGTTGGCGCCGGCATCGGAGGAGGGACCGTTCTGCATGCCGCTCAAATAGGTTAACGGGCCGGAGGGTTCAAGCGGAGCCTCGGCCACCCTCCTTGGCGCGTCAAGACAACGCTGCTAGAAACGGCGCGACCTTTGGATTTTATGCGGCTTTTCGGTCAGGATCGGACCCAATATGCAAGCTTTCAGGCGGCGCGCCAGCGTCGAGCGCAAGACCAAGGAGACCGAGATTGCGGTCTCGGTCAATCTCGACGGCACCGGCAAGTCGGAGATCGCGACTGGCATCGGCTTTCTCGACCACATGCTGGAGCAGCTCTCCCGCCACAGCCTGATCGACCTCACCGTGAAGGCGAAGGGCGATCTCCACATCGACTATCACCACACCACCGAGGATACCGGCATCTGCATCGGCGAGGCGGTCTCCAAGGCCCTGGGTGAGCGCCGCGGCATCAACCGATACGGCGACGCCATGATCCCGATGGATGAGACCCTGACCCGCGTGGCGCTCGACGCTTCGAACCGGCCCTATCTCATCTGGAAAGTGGCGTTCTCCAAGCCCAAGCTCGGCGAGATGGACACCGAACTCTTCAAGGAATGGTTCCAGGCCTTCGCCCAGAATGCGGGCCTCACGCTGCATATCGAGAATCTTTACGGCGAGAACAACCACCATATCGTCGAGAGCTGCTACAAGGGCCTCGCGCGGGCGCTGCGCGCCGCGATCGAGATCGATCCCCGCAAGGCCGACGCCGTGCCCTCGACCAAGGGTGTGCTCGGCGGCACGCTCAAGGCCTGAAGCGTGATGGCCTGATATGGCAGTCGTTGTCGTCGATTACGGCGCGGGCAATCTCAAATCCGCGGCCAAGGCGCTGATGGAAGCCGCCAAGGGTTCCGGCATCGAAGTCTCGGTGACCGCCGATCCCGGCGTTGTGCGCCGCGCTGACCGCATCGTGCTTCCCGGCGTCGGCGCCTTCGCCGACTGCAAGCACGGGCTCGAATCCCATGCCGGCCTCATCGAGGCGCTGAACGAGGCCGCGATCGAGAAGGCCCGGCCCTTCCTTGGGATATGTGTCGGCATGCAGCTGATGGCGACCATCGGCATTGAGTACGGCGAGCATCGCGGCCTCGACTGGATCCGGGGCAAAGTCGTGCGCCTGACGCCGGACGATGCCAATCTCAAGATCCCGCAGATCGGTTGGAACAATCTCTCCGCATCGAAGCACCCGGTGCTGCGCGATCTGCCGCCCGATGCGGATGCGTATTTCGTCCACTCTTATCACTTCGTGGCCGAGCGCGAATCCGATGTGCTTTCTCGAGTCGACTACGGCGGGCCGGTCGTCGCGGCGATCGGCCGTGACAATCTGCTCGGCGTGCAGTTCCATCCCGAGAAGAGCCAGGCCGTCGGCCTGAAGCTGCTCGCCGACTTCCTCAAATGGCATCCCTGACCGGCGTACCCATGATCCTGTTCCCCGCGATCGATTTGAAGAACGGCCAATGCGTGCGCCTCCGCCAGGGCGACATGGGCCAAGTCACCCTGTTCAACGCCGATCCCGCCGACCAGGCGGCGAAGTTTGCGTCCTCCGGCGCCGAATGGCTGCATCTGATCGATCTCGACGGCGCATTCGCCGGCCAGCCGGTCAATGCCGGCGCAGTGGAAGCGATCTTGAACACCGTGAAGATTCCTTGCCAGCTCGGCGGCGGCATCCGCGATCTCGCCCGCATCGAGGATTGGTTGCTGAAGGGAATAGCCCGGGTCATCCTCGGCACCGCAGCGCTGAAGAAGCCGGAGCTGGTGAAGGGCGCCGCGCGTGTGTTCCCGGGTCGGGTCGCGGTCGGCATCGATGCGAAACAGGGTCGGGTCGCGGTCGAAGGCTGGGCCGAGACCAGCGACATCCGCGCGCTCGATCTCGCCCTGCGCTTCGAGGATGCCGGCGTCGCCGCCATCATCTACACCGACATCGACCGCGACGGGCTACTGCAAGGCGTCAACGCCGAGGCGACCGCGGATCTCGCCGCCAGGCTCACCATCCCGGTAATCGCTTCGGGCGGCGTTGCCGGGCCTGAAGATCTCGGTCGCCTGAAGGCCGTGCTCCCGCGCTCTCGCGCCGCAGGCGGCGGCATCGCCGGTGTCATCGCCGGCCGGGCGCTCTACGATGGAAGATTGGATCTGAAGTCTGCCATCACACAGCTGAAAGCCGCCTAGGATTTTGGAACCATGCTGAAGATGCGCATCATCCCCTGTCTCGATGTGAAGGATGGGCGCGTGGTGAAGGGTGTCAATTTCGTCAATCTCATCGATGCCGGCGATCCGGTGGAGCAGGCGCGCATCTACGATCGGGCGGGCGCCGACGAGCTTTGTTTTCTCGACATCACCGCCTCTTCGGACGAGCGCGACACACTCTACGATGTGGTGAGCCGCACGGCAGAGGCCTGCTTCATGCCGCTGACCGTCGGCGGCGGCGTGCGGAAGATCGAGGACATCCGCCGCCTGCTGCTCTCCGGCGCCGACAAGGTCTCGATCAACACCGCGGCGGTGAAGGATCCGGATTTCGTGAAGCAGGCCGCGCAGAAGTTCGGCGATCAATGTATCGTGGTCTCGATCGATGCCAAGGAGGCGGCGCCGGGCAAGTTCGAGATCTTCACGCATGGCGGGCGCCAGCCGACCGGCATCGATGCGGTCCAATTTGCCAAGCGCATGGCGGAGAATGGCGCCGGCGAACTGCTGGTGACCTCGATGGATCGCGATGGCACCCGCTCGGGTTACAACATCGCGCTCACCCGCGCCATCGCCGACGCGGTCACGGTGCCGGTCATCGCCTCGGGCGGGGTCGGCACGCTCGATCATCTGGTGGAGGGCATCCGCGACGGCCACGCGACCGCCGTTCTCGCAGCCTCGATCTTCCACTTCGGAACCTATACACTCGCCGAAGCGAAGGCCCATATGGCGAAGGCGGGCTTGCCGATGCGGATGGTGCCAAGGGAAGTGCCAGGGGAAATGTCCCGGGAACCTGTGGATAAAAGAGCATGAGCAAGACGGCGGCACGGAAACCGCGCAGGCATGTGCTCGAGGATCTCTATCGGGTCATCCTATCACGCAAACGCGCCGATCCCGCGAAGTCCAACACGGCGCGGCTCTTTGCCAAGGGCAAGAAGAAGATCGCTCAGAAATTGGGTGAGGAAGCGGTCGAGGCCGTGATCGACGGCGTGCGCGGCGACCGCAACGGCCTGATCCTGGAATCCGCCGACGTGCTCTATCACCTGCTGGTGCTGTGGGCGGCGGTCGGCGTGCGGCCGGAAGAGGTCTGGGACGCACTCAAGGCCCGCGAAGGCATCTCCGGCATCGCCGAGAAGGCCAGCCGGGAGAAGGACTGAGGCTGCACAAAGCTTTGGAGCGCGCCCTGTAAGGTAGCAGGCACCCACAGCGGCCCCGCTCCGGTCGATTCAATTTGACGCGGCGCCGAGGCTCATACTAATGCAGGGCTCGACGGTCCCGTCCGTTCAAAGTCGCGATCCAGACCCATCACCGGGCTTGACCCAGCCCTAGGCTCCCGAAGGATGACTGCCATGGAGCATGGCCGATGTTGCGGCAGTCCTCTCCGGTCGCAGTCCAGGGGGCGCGTCGCGGGTTCAACGTCTACGACCTCGTCGCCGCGGCGCTGATCCTCGCCTGGCTGCTGGCCTTTGCCGATGCCAGCCGCAACATGGCGGCGCCGATGGCGGTTGAGATCCGGCCGATCTCGCTCTCGCCTTGGCTGCTGCCGCTCTACGCGCTGCGTTCCACCATGCGCATGCTGGCGGCGATGACGGGGTCGCTGGTCTTCACTTTCACTTTCGCCAGTCTCGCCGCCAAGAGCCGGCGCGCCGAAACCATCCTGGTGCCGATGCTGGACATCCTGCAATCGGTGCCGGTGCTGGGCTTCATCTCGGTCACCGTCACCGCCTTCATGGCGCTGGCGCCGGGCCATGCGTTCGGCGCCGAGCTGGCGGCGATCTTCGCCATCTTCACCAGCCAGGCCTGGAACATGGCCTTCAGCTTCTATCAGTCGCTGAAGACCATCCCCGAGGATCTCAAAGAGGCGGCGTCGAGCCTGCGCATGTCGCCCTGGATGCGATTCTGGCGCCTCGAAGTACCTTTCGCCGCGCCCGCGCTCATCTGGAACATGATGATGTCGATGTCGGGCGGCTGGTTCTTCGTGGTGGCCTGTGAAGCGATCAGCGTCGGCTCGACCAGCCTGGCGCTCCCCGGCATCGGCTCCTATATCGCGGCGGCCGTCTCCCACCAGGACCTCACGGCGATCTTCTGGGCCATCGTCATGATGCTGGTCGTCATCCTCGCCTATGACCAGCTGCTGTTCCGCCCTCTGGTCGCGTGGTCCTACCGCTTCCGCTTCGGCGAGGAGGATGAGACACCCCAGCCCCGGCCCTGGATGCTGGACGTGCTGCGCCGCTCGACCTTGGTCGCGGCGGTGACCGGACCCTTCGAGCGCGCCTTCAATGCCTCATTGCGCAAGAGCATGATCGCGCCCGAAGCGACCAGACGCCATGCCGAGCGCGAGGCACCGAGCCCGCTCGGCGATAAGATCTGGAACGCCGGCCTCGCCATCGTCGGCCTCGCGGGCGCGGTCTATTTCGGGCGTTATGTGCTTGATGCTTTTCCGCTCGGCATGATCGGCCACGCCTTCCTGCTCGGCATCCCGACCTTGATTCGAGTGCTGGTCCTGATCGCGCTCGCCAGCCTCGTATGGGTGCCAGTCGGCATCGTCGTCGGACTCCGCCCAAAGCTCGCCGCCGCGGTGCAGCCGCTGGCGCAGATGCTGGCGGCCTTTCCAGCCAATCTGCTCTTTCCGATCGCGGTCTCCGCGGTGGTGGCGCTCCACCTCAATGCCGATATTTGGCTCTCGCCGCTGATGGTGCTCGGCACCCAGTGGTACATCCTCTTCAACGTGATCGCCGGTGCCTCGGCGATCCCTCGTGAGTTGAAGGACGCCAGCGGAAACCTGAAGCTCCGGGGCTGGCTCTGGTGGCGCACCTTCGCGCTTCCGGCCGTCTTCCCTTATTATCTGACCGGCGCCATTACGGCGAGCGGCGGCTCGTGGAACGCCGCCATCGTCTCGGAATGGGTGAGCTGGGGCGACAATCACCTCGTCGCCCATGGCATCGGCGCCTATATCGCGCAAGCGACCGAGGCGGGCGCCATGGACCGCGTCATGCTGGGCATCGTGGTCATGATCGTCTATGTGATCGGGGTGAACCGGCTGATCTGGCGGCCGCTTTATGCGCTCGCCGAACGCAAGTACCGGATCAACTAGGGAGGGCCGGATTCATGCCCGGGGAACAGATTCTGGCTGTCAAGGGCGCCAACAAGAGCTTCCGCCGCCCCAACGGCGACCCTCTGGTGGTGCTGGAAAGCGTTGATCTCGCCTTGAAGGAGGGCGAGCTCGTGGGCCTGCTCGGCCGCTCGGGCTCCGGCAAATCGACGCTGCTGCGCCTGATCGCCGGACTCTCCAGACCGAACGGCGGCTCGGTCGAGTATCTCGGCAAGACCGTGGAGGGCCCGCCTTCCGGCATCGCCATGGTGTTCCAGAGCTTCGCGCTCTTCCCCTGGCTCACCGTGCTCGACAATGTCGAGATCGGCCTCGAGGCCATGGGCGTCGAACCCGCCGAGATGCGCAGCCGCGCCTTACGCGCGATCGACTTGATCGGCCTCGACGGCTACGAATCCGCCTTCCCGCGCGAGCTCTCCGGCGGCATGCGCCAGCGCGTCGGCTTCGCCCGCGCGGTGGTGACGCATCCCAACATCCTGCTGATGGACGAGCCGTTCTCGGCCCTCGACGTGCTGACGGCAGAGACGCTGCGCACCGACTTCCTCGATCTCTGGTCGGAGGGCCAGCTGCCCATCAAGGCGGTGATCCTGGTCACCCACAACATCGAGGAGGCGGTGCAGATGTGCGACCGCATCCTGCTGTTCGCCAGCAATCCCGGCCGCATCACGCTTGAGCTCAAGATCGACCTGCCGCATCCTAGGAACCGCCAGGACCCGGCCTTCCGCGCGCTGGTCGAGCGGATCTACGTGGCGATGACCGCGCGCCAGACCCATGGACAACAGCCCGGCCGGGCCGAGAAGTTCCCCGGCATGGGCATCGCGACCATCCTGCCTCGGGTCTCCACCAACCTGCTCGCCGGCTTGACCGAGGCGGTGGTCCAGCCGCCCTATTCCGGCCGGGCGGACCTGCCGGTCATCGCCGGCCAGCTGCAGCTCGAGATCGACGAGTTGTTCCCCGTCGCCGAGACCCTGCAGATGCTGCGCCTCGCGGAGCTCGAGGGAGGCGACATCCGGTTGACCGAGGCGGGCCGACGCTTCGCCGAATCCGAGGTGACCGAGAAGAAGGGCATCTTCGCCCAGCATCTCCTCGCCTATCTGCCGCTCGCCCAGCATATCCGGCGGGTGCTCGACGAACGGCCGAACCATGACGCGCCCCGGAGTCGCTTCGCCGACGAGCTCGAGGACCACATGTCGCCGGAAGCGGCCGAGATGACGCTCCGGACCGTCATCAACTGGGGTCGCTTCGCCGAGATCTTCGCCTATGATGACGACGGGCAGCGCTTCACGCTGGAGAATCCCAGTTAGCGTCGGAGGAGGGGGAGGAGGGATCGATGGGATACGACATGAACAACGTCTTCGCCAAGATCATCCGCGGCGAGATCCCCTGCGACAAGGTCTATGAAGACGATTACGTCCTCGCCTTCAAGGACATCCGGCCGCAGGCCAAGGTCCATGCGATGGTGATCCCGAAAGGGCCATACGTTTCCTCGCAGGACTTCTCGGAGAAGGCCTCGGACGCCGAGATCGTCGCGCTCAACCGCGCGATCCACAAGGTCGCGACGCAGCTGGGCCTGGGCCTCACCGGCTACCGTCTGATCGCCAACAGCGGTCCCGACAGTCGCCAGGAAGTGCCGCATTTTCACGTCCACATCCTGGGCGGCCAGAACATGGGCCGGATGGTGTGTTTGCCTTAGCCGTGTAGCGGGACAATCGCGCTGGAATTTCTCACAGGTGCTGTGAGGAAACCGCGATTGCGAGGCGCGCGCCGGCTTGCCATGGTGCGCGCGATTTGAGCGGGGGCGAATGATGCACAGGCTCTATGACAGCGCGATCTCGGGCAATGCCTATAAGGTGCGACTCCTGTTGACCCATCTCGGCATTCCGTTTGAGCGGGTCGAGATGAACGTCGATGACGGCTCGACCCGAACACCCGAGTTCCTGAAGATCAATCCGAACGGCAAGGTGCCGGCCCTCGTCTTCCCGGACGGGCGCGTCCTCTTCGAGTCGAACGCGATCATCTTCTATCTCGCCCAGGGTACGAAGTACTGGCCGAAGGATCCCTGGGACCAGGCCAAGGCGATGCAATGGATGTGTTTCGAGCAGTACAGCCACGAGCCCACTATCGCGGTCGTTAGGCATTGGGTCGCGCATCTTGGCAAGACGCCGGAGACCGAGCCGCAATTGCCGGCGAAGATCGCGGGCGGAGAGCGAGCGCTGGGCGTGATGGAGGGCCACTTGCGCGAGCACCGCTGGTTCGCCGGCGACGCCTATTCGACCGCCGATATCGCGCTCTATGCCTACACCCACGTGGCCGATGAGGGCGGCTTCGATCTCGGCAGGTATCCGGCGATCCGCGGCTGGCTTGCCCGCGTCGCCGCCCAGGACCGCCACCTCGCCATCGCGGCGTGAGCGGGCGGTCTACTGGTCCAACTGCTTATAGTTGACCAGGATCGTGGCGCTCTGGGCGAACATCACGCAATCGACGCGTGGGTCCATGCCCTTGCAGTCCTCCATCGCCTTCTTGGCGGTGTTCTCGTAGATGCATTTAGTGCCGGGGCAGTAGTAGTAGACGTAGCTCAGCCCGACGTCCTTGATCGCCGCCACCACGAACACGCCCTTGTTCACGCCGGTCAATTTCCCGACGTATTCCTCGTAGCCGCTCCAGACGTCCTTGGTGACCCCGAGAGTCTTGTTCGACCCCTTGGCGTACTCGCCGGCATAGGGTGTCGTGCACGCACCAAGCAACAGCCCCACCGCCGCGAGCGCGGTGCCGATCGACCTCAACATGATTCCTCCACGCGAAAGCCCCGTCGAGGCATACTACCGCGGGCTGTCGCGCGGTCAATCCGGCATACAATCCTAGGTTACGGCAAAATTACGGCCTGGCCGCAGAGAAGATCAGCTTCAGGCCGAGCGCCGTCATCAGCGTGCCGGCAACGCGGTCGATCCCAGCCTTCCACTTGAGATAGAGGCTGCGCGGCCGGGGCAAGGAAAAAGCCAGGGCGACGAGAGTGTACCAGCCGGTCTCGATCGCCATGATGACCGGCGGGACCACGAGGAAGGTCCAACCCGGCACGTGCGGGGGCATGAGCGCCGCGAAGATGCTGCCGTAGAAGACCAGGGTCTTCGGGTTGCTGAGCTGCGTTGCGAGGCCGAGCAGGAAGCTGCGGATTACGCGGCTCCCGCCATTCACGTCGGTCGCAACCGCGATCGGCTGCGCCGCCCCGCGCCACATGCGGAAGCCGAGATAGATCAGATAGAGCCCGCCGAGGATCTTGAAACCGAGATAGAGGAGCTCGGCGCGCTCGAACAGCGCATGCAGGCCGAGCAGGGCCAAGCTGCAGAAGATGACACCGCCGACGCCCATGCCGAGTGCCGCGGCGAGCCCATCCGCCCTTGATTTTGCCATCGCGGTCCGGACCACCATGACGAAACTGGGACCGGGGCTCGCGGCGCCGATCGCGATCGCCCCCGCGAGGGCGAGGATGGCGAGACTCACGTTCATGCTTTGCTACTTATAAGGATCGGCGGCGTCGCGCAAGCCGTCGCCGAGAAAGTTGAAGGCAAGCACCACGATGACTACGGGCACCATCGGCAGCATCAGCCAGGGATAGAGCGCTACCGCCTGGATATTCTGCGCGTCATTGAGCAACACGCCCCAGGAGACGATCGGCGCGCGGATGCCGAGCCCCAAAAAGGAGAGCGCGGTTTCACCAAGGATCATGCCGGGAATGGCGAGCGTCGCTGACGCGATCAGGTGGCTCATGAAACTCGGCATCAGGTGGCGGAAGATGATGCGCCCGGGGCTGGCGCCCATCAACTCGGCGGCGACGCAGAAGTCCTCTTCGCGGAGCGACAAGAGGCGCGAGCGGACCGCGCGCGCGAGGCCGGTCCAGTCGATCAGGCCGAGGATGATGGTGATGCCGAAATAGATCAGCAGTGGCGACCAGGTTACCGGCAGGATCGCCGCAAGTGCCAGCCAGAGCGGCAAGTGCGGAATCGAACGCAGCACCTCGATCGCGCGCTGCACCAGATCATCGACCCAGCCGCCATAGTAGCCGGCCAATCCGCCGAACAGCATGCCGAGCACGAAACTCACGGTGACGCCTACCAGGCCTATGGTGAGGGAGACCCTGGCACCGTAGAGGATACGTGTGAAGAGGTCGCGGCCGAGCCGGTCCGAGCCCAGCAGGAAGAGCGTGCTGCCGGCCGGCGGGCAAATGAGATGCGTGTTCGAGTCGAGAACGCCCCAGAACTTGTATCCGTCGCCGCGGCAGAAGAACCGGATCTTCTGCGGCTTCTCCCGATTTTCCGTGTAGATCCGCTTCAGCGTTTCCATGTCGAGCCGGTAGTCGTAGGCATAGACGAAGGGGCCGATGAACGCGCCCTTGTCGAACAGATGCACGCGTTGCGGCGGGGCGAAGATGAAATCGACATTGCGGCTGCTCTGCGCATAGGGCGCCAGCCACTCCACGGCGAAGACCGAGACGTACATGACCGCGAGCACGATGCCCGCGAACACCGCCAGCCGGTGCTTGCGGAACCGGAGCCACATCATTCGCCATTGCGAGGCGAGATAGAGCTTCTCCTGCTCCGGCGAAACCTCCTCGACCGCATGCGGATCGAACGGCTCCGGCGAGATGAAATGCGGCAGCGGCTGCGGATCGGCGTTCATCTCGATCATCGGCTGCTCCCGGCTCCAAATCGAATCCTGGGATCGAGCAGCGCCAACGCTATGTCGGAGACGAAGATGCCGAACACGGTCAGGACGGCCATGAACATCAGGAAGGAACCCGCGAGATACATGTCCTGCGATCGGAGCGCTTCGAGCAACATTGGCCCGGTGATCGGCAGCGACATGACGACCGAAACGACGACCGAGCCGGAAATGAGCTCCGGCAGCAAGCTGCCGATATCGGCGATGAAGGGGTTCAAAGAGAGTCGCAGCGGATATTTCATCAGCAGCCGGAACGGCGGCAGGCCTTTGGCGCGACCGGTGACGACATATTGCTTGTTGAGCTCATCCAGGAGGTTGGCGCGCAGACGCCGGATCATGCCGGCGGTGCCAGGTAGGCCGATCACCAGAACCGGCACCCACATATGCTGCAGGACCGACACGAGCTTGCCCCAGCTCCAGGGCTGATCCATGTATTGCGGATCGACGAGACCGCCGATCGAGGTGCCGAACCAGACGTTGGCAAAGTAGAGCAGCACGAGGGCGAGCAGGAAACTTGGCGTCGCGAGGCCGATATAGCCGAAGAAAGTGAAGAGATAGTCGAAGAAGCTGTATTGATGGGTTGCGGAATAGACCGCGATCGGGAAGGAGATCAGCCAGACGAACAGAACCGAGGCCAACGAGACCACCACGGTCAGGCTCAGGCGGTCACCCACCACCTCCTTGACGGGCAGGTTGTGCTCGAAGGAATAGCCGAGATCCCCGAATACGAGACCGCCGCCTTCATAGTGGAGCCCGTTCCAACTGCCGAACATCCATTGCAGGTACTGGACGTAGAACGGCTGATCGAGGCCATAGGTGTGCCGCAGCCAGTCGATCTTGTCCTGGGGAACGTTCTCGCCGCGCGACTGCATCTCGGCGACCATGCTCTCGAGATAGTCGCCCGGCGGCGCCTGGATGATGGCGAAGACCAGGAAGCTGATCACCAGCAGCGTCGGGATCATGATAAAAAGGCGCTGTATCAGGTAACGCAGCATCCGGCTTTCCCCAATTCCCCCAGATCGGCCGGCCGTCTCAAGCCGGCGCTCCTTGATGTCCGCTACTGGTTGCCCGCCACCGGGCTCAACGCGCCCGGCTGGTCCAGCCAGAACGTGTCCGGTTTGTAGACTCCGAAATACGCCCCCGGATTCCAGGCCCACATCCCGTGCTCAGGCACGTTCATCAGATGCCGCGACACGACGACGGGCTGCGGCACCCCGGCGACCGTGCCGATGCTGTAGACCTGGTCGGCCCAGATCGAGAGGATCTGCGACCAGATCTGCGTCCTCGCCGCGGTGTCGGCCGCCAGCCGCCACTGGTCCATCAGGTCCTGAAGCTGCTTCGCCTCCGGCAGATCGACCTTTTGTCCATCCTCGCCCGCGGTCTCGATGTACTGGCCCCATTTCGGCCACATCAACTGCTGCTGCGTGGTCGGCACGAACTCCTCCGGGCTCATGTCGGCCGAGGGGAAACCGTTGTCGATGCCGAAGCCGATCGACATCAGCGAATCCCCGGCGAAGACGCGATCGCGGAACACCTCGATCTGCGAGGGCTTGGCGAAGATGTCGATCCCGATCTCGTGCCAGGTATCCTTGATCAGCTCCAGGACGTCGGTCTCCTCGGTCGATTCCTCGGCGAGATCGACGACGATCACCATCGGCCGCCCGTCCGGCAGCAGGCGGATGCCGTTTTCGTCGCGCTTGGTAAGGCCCATCTGATCGAGCAGCCGGTTGGCCAGCACCGGATCGAACTGGGTCCAGGCCTTGCGGTAGTCGTCCTTGTAGAGCGCGCTCGCCGGCATCACCGTGTTGGCACCCTCGTTGCCCAGCCCGAAATAGATCGCCTGGTTGATCTCGTGCCGATCGATCGCCAGCGAGAGGGCGCGCCGGAACCGCGCGTCGCGGATCACGTTGCGCCAGGTCTCGTCGTTGGTGTTGAGGTTGGGATAGAGCGCGAGGTTGCTGCCGCGCCCGTCGTCCCACAGCCGCACCCAGTAGGTGCCGCGTTTCTCGCCGACCTTGAGGAAGGTGTAGTTGTCGAAGCGGACGTAGCGCGCCTGAAGATCGCTCTCACCAGCTCCGGTCTTCGGCGGAATGAGCTTGGGGTTGGCGAGATCGACCGCGATCTGGTCGATATACGGCAGCTGGTGCCCCGCCTGGTCCACCCGGTAGTAATAGGGATTGCGGGTGAACATGAAGCGTTGCGCCGGTCGCTTGGTGCGGACCACCCAGGGGTCGAGCGTGGGAAGATCCGGGTTGTCGTTGCGCCCCATGTTGTCGAGCTTGTTATGCAGCGCCGCCCAGCTGGGCTGACCCTTCTTCTTGACCAGCTCGGCGAGCTTCGCCGGGTCCGCATATTTCGCGTGATACTTCTTCAGGTAATGCGCCGGCGTGTAGATGTAGAGCGTGTCGGCCTTGGCGAGCGTCGGCAGAAAGTCGGCATTGGGATCGTCCCAGGAATAGACCACCGTGGTCTCGTCCGGGAACTCTACCTTGGGCGGCTTGCCGTTGACGATCAGCTGCTTCGGCGGGCCGGCCGGCGAGAGGTCCTTGTTGTTGGCGACGTCCTCCCACCAGTAGCGGAAGTCCTCGGATGTGAAGGGCTGACCGTCGGACCACTTCATGCCCTTCCTGAGGTGCAGGGTGAAGACCTTGTCGTCCTTGTCCTCGTAGCTCTCGAGGATGTCTGGCGTGAGCTTGTAGTTGCGGTCGTAGCCGACCAGGCGGGCGTAGGAATACGAAGAGATCGTGCGGGTGTCGCGATCGGTGGCGAGCAGCGTGCGGATCTCGCCGCCGTACTGGCCCTCGGTCGGCATTTCGGCGACGGCGGGATGCTCGGGCAGCCGGTCGGCGACCGGCGGCAGCTTGCCGGCCTGCTCGTCCTTGGCGAAATAGGGCGGGCTGATCCAGTCGGCGGCGGCCAGCGTGGGGCTCGCGGCGAGCAGCAGCAGGGTCGCGCCGAACAGCGCGGTCAGTCGCGTTCTCATGCGGCGCTCCGGATGCTGATAGCGGCGCGCACCCAGTGGTCGTCGCCGATATCGACCAGGGTCGGCTGGTTGTCGGGATCGATGGTGAAGGGCGCGGGCCAGGCCGAGGGGACCGAGGCCTTGCCGCCCATCAACTTGCCGAAGTCGAGCCGGCGCGTGAGCGAGGGATCCGGCACCGCGGCCAGCAGCGCCTTGGTATAGGGATGGACCGGGTTGCGGAACAGGCTCGCCGATGGTGCAAGCTCGACGATCCGCCCCGCGCACATCACCATGATCCGGTCGGCGACATAATCGACGACCGCAAGATTGTGCGAAATGAAGAGATAGGTGAGACCCAGGCGATCCTGCAGGTCTTTGAGAAGATTCAGGATCTGCGCCTGGATCGAGACGTCGAGCGCGGAGACCGGCTCGTCGCAGATCAAGAGGTCGGGTTTGAGCGCGAGCGCGCGGGCGATGCCGATCCGCTGGCGCTGACCGCCGGAGAAGCTATGAGGATAGCGGCGGAGGTGCTTTACGTTGAGCCCCACCAACGCCATCAGCTCCTTCACCATCTCGATCCGCTCCTTGGGCGTGCCGACATTGTGGATGAGCAGCGGCTCGCTGATGATGTCTAACACCGTCATGCGCGGATTCAGGGAGGCGAACGGGTCCTGAAACACGAATTGAATGCGGGTCCTGAAGTCGCTGAGCGCGCGGCCTTCCAGCCCCAGCACGTCCACCATCCGGCCGTTGTCGTTGAAGCGGATCGCACCGGAATCGGGGTCGATGGCCCGCATGATCATCTTGGATAGGGTGGTCTTGCCGCAGCCGGACTCGCCCACGAGGCCGAGACACTCGCCGCGCTCTATCTCGAACCCGACATCGGCCACCGCTTGTATCGTCGCCTCGCCGCCCCCGAACCAGGAGGATTTGCGGATATGGTAACCCTTGGAGAGCCCCTCGATCGAAAGCAGCGGCCCGGCCGCGCTGGCGCCTGTGCCGGCCTCCGCCGGCCGCGGCTTCGCTTCCGCGAACATGCCGGTTGGGCGCGACTTGATCTCGCGCAGCGGCGTCAGCCGCTCGCCCGGCTCCATGCCGAAGCGCGGCACCGCTCGTAGCAGGGCCTTGAGATAAGGATGGCTCGGTCGGGCGAAAATCTCCTCGGCCGTGCCGGATTCGGTGACTTGGCCGTGATACATCACGACGACCTCGTCGGCCATGTTGGCGACCACGCCGAGATCGTGGGTAATCATCAACATTGCCATGCCGAGCTCGGATTTGAGATCGGACATCAGCTTCAGGATTTGTGCCTGGATCGTGACGTCGAGCGCGGTCGTGGGCTCGTCGGCGATCAGCAGCGCCGGCCGGCAGACCAGGGCCATGGCGATCATGGCGCGCTGGCGCAAACCGCCCGAGAGCTCGAACGGGTAGGTCTTCAGGGCGCGCGCCGGATCGGGGAAGCCGGTCAGGCGCAGCATTTCGAGGACCGCCGCCGCGCCCTCCGCCTTGCTCACGTTGCGATGCAGATGCAGGGCTTCCGATATCTGGTCGCCGATTGTATGGACCGGCGATAGCGAGGTCATCGGTTCCTGGAAGATGATCGAGATCGAGCCGCCGCGCAGCTGCTGCATCACGGGCCCGTTGCGCGGCTCCTTGGCGATTTCGACCATCCTTCCGCCGCGCGCTGAATCGTCGAACTGGATCTCGCCGCTGGTGATCTTCGCCACTTTGGGCAGGATGCCCATGATCGCCTGGGCGCAGACCGACTTGCCGGAGCCGGACTCGCCGACCAGCGCGACGGTCTTCCCGTGGGGCACGCGGAAAGAGGCGCCGCGCACCGCCGGGATCACGATCCCGTCCAGCAGGAAATCGACCTTGAGGTCCTTGACGGTGAGAAGGTCGTTCATGCTTTCGTGCCTTCACCCGCGGTGCCGTCCGCCGCGTTCTCGACTTTCGTCTCGATCACGCCGCGATCGGAGACGCCGATCGCGCTCATGTTCTCCAGCGTGATGGGATCGAGAGTCAGGCGCGCTTCGTTGGCCGCATAGGCCGCCCGCGCCACGATCGCGGTGAAATGCGGCAGCGTCGATTCAAGCTCAATCCGGTTCTTCTGCGACTTCAGGGTCAGGGTCATCCAGCCGTTCTTGCGGTTGCGCTTGGTCGAATAATAGCGCAATGCCATATCCTCGAGCGCGCTCCAGGCGATGTCCTTCTTCGGCCAGGGCCGGCTCTGCAGCCCCTGCTCGTCGAACCGGATCCAGCTGATATGCCGCAGTGCGGTATGGCCGAGCCACAACAGAAACAGCACGATCAGGCCCACGAACACCCAGAAGATCGGCGTGTCCGTGCCGACGCTCCAGAGGATGAGCGCCGACATCGCCACTACGACGATGCCCCGGAAGTAATCGAAGACCAGGCTGCTCAAGGGATAGCGAAGCTCGACCATATTGATCAGCAAATCCGAACCAATCCTTCACGCGAACGCTTCGGCCGGGTCGAGCTGATGCGTCGCTGCTTGTTTTCCAAGGAAACTTCGCAGTTTCTCGCAGAATCGCCAAGTGGCCGGATCATGAACAAGATGGTGCGTCAGAAGCCCGGTTGGTTCATCGGCATCGGCCAAGCCCGCCCGCCGGGCCCGAAGATGCCCGATCAGGAGATCGAGGCAAGCGCTTTCGCCCAGGAAGCCGCGGCCTCCCTGCCAGTCGATCACATCCACATGGGTATTCACCCTCTTCACGCCGTGGACCCAGGCTTCCGGGCGCGGCTGGTACTGCGAGACGCCCCGGAAGCCGAGCTCGGATAAGAATGCCAGCGTGGCACCGCCGATCCGGTTCCAGGGCGGGGTCAGGACCGGAAGGAATCTGGGGCCGAACGCGGCCTCCAGCCGACGGCGGCCGGCCGCAAGCTCAGCCCGGATCTCCGCGGGATCGCGGCTATCCGGAAACTCGCTCTTGCGTCTGCCCGGCTCCGCGCGGTTGACATGGGCGAAGCCGTGTTGCAGTACGCTGAACCCGGTTCGCGATGGCAGCTTCAAGGCGAGATCGGGAAGCAAGCGGTCCGGGATCACCGCCAGCGCCACCGGGCCCTGCGCGACCTCCAGCAAGGTGCCGAGCTCCGGGGTCCACCCGACGGCGTCGTCGTCCCGCCACCACCAGGTCGCGCGGCGTCCGGCTGACGCCCAGAGATCGCATTCGCGGGCGAGATCCTCCCAATCCGTCATCGAACCGTCGCCCGTGCGGCGATCGCATCCAACACCAGCCGCGCCGATTGGGCCGCGCCGTCGAATGCGATCGCAACCGCAGGCGGCGGGTTCTCGGCCATGCGATCGATCGCCATGGCGAGACGCTCGGGACTGAGATCCCGCTCCGGCAGCAGCGCCAGCAGTCCTTTTTCGGCGAGCCGCTGCGCCCGCGCGGTCTGCTCGTCTTCGCCGCCGGTTGCGAAAGGCACGATCACGGCGGGTGTTCGGCTCGCCAGGATCTCTAGCACCGTGTTGTAGCCGCCCTGCGAGACCGAGACCCGGCAGCGGGCAAGCAGGTCGCGGAAGTCGGGGCGAAACCGTTCCAGCACGATGCCGTCGGTGCCCATCATGCGCGCGGCGAGCGCCATGAATTGGGATTCCGGCAGATTGGCGCCGGCGATGATGCGCCAGTTGCGCTGTCGCAGCCGTGAGAGCGACCGCGCCTCGATCGCCGCCGCCAGCAGCGCGAATCCAACGGCACCGCCGCCCGCCGAGACCAGCACTTCCCCCAGTGTCCGATCCTGCGTGCCATCCTCATTGCCAGCGGCGGCCGGGGCGTCGGTAACGTAGCCGGTGTGGCGGATGAGATCGGCGATGGCGGACGCCGCCGGAAAGGTGGTCGCGAATGGAATCAGCGCCGGGTCGCCGTGGACCAGGACGAGGTCGTAATAGGAGCGCGCTGTCGCTGCCATCTCCTCGGCCCGGCCCGGCTTCTGCTTGGTGACCAGGACATCGCGCACCGAACAGGCGATCACCGGCCGCACGGCGCGCGCCTGCGCCGCTTCCAGCAATGGCTGGAGCTCGAAACGGAATGGCCGCCGGCCGAACGGATACATTTCGGTGATCACGGCATCGGGCTGCGTGGTCTCGAACAGCTGCAGCAGCGCTGCACGCCGATTCGCCTTCCATTCATCGTTGATCGGCTTGCCGTTGGCGTCCAGCACCGCCGAGAAGCTCTCGTCTGCCGCCCGTGCCGCCGGCAACCGCACGATCTCGACGCCGCTGGTGGCTGCTGCATCTTCGACCAGCGGCACCGGCTCTCCACCGCTCGCCGCCACGACCCGCACCCCGCGCTCCGCCAGCGCCACCGCCACCGCCAGCGCCCGTTTCAGATGCCCGATCCCGAGCAGGTGCTGCACGTGGATGAGAACGGTCGGCGTCGTCATGATTGCACCGTCTTCTGGAGCGCCGGCACGAACAGCGGGATGTTCATGCGGACAACCGAAATCGCGCCCCCACTGTCGAGCGCGAACATATGCGCGCAGTCGGATTGCAGCTTCACAGGCGGCTTGCCCAGCATGTCCCAGCCGGTTGCCAGCGAGAGCAGTGCGCGCAGCACGGCCTTGTGGGTGACGATGATCGTCGGCATGCCGGCCGCGGCGATCTCCGCCAGCAGCGGCCGCAATCGTGCCTGGACCTCGCGCGGCGACTCGCCGCCCGGGGCTTGGAAATCGAGACCCATCCGCTCCCGCTCCGCAGCGTCGCCGCCGCCGAGCGCGCGCAGCTCGGAAAGCGCCTTGCCCTCCCAATCACCGAAGCTCATCTCGACTAAACGCACATCCGGCTCAATGGTGCGGTCGGGACAGAGGATCCGCGCTGTTTCGGCGGCGCGGCGCATCGGACTGGCGATCACGCGATAGCCGGCCCAGGCGGGGTCGAGCCGCCACCGTCGCGCCACGGCGATGCCTGCGGCATCCAGCGCTACGTCGGTGCGGCCCTGCAGGCGGCGGGTGCGGTTCCAGTCGGTCGGTGCATGGCGGACTGCGACCAGTGGCAGAGTGGCGCCGGCAGTCATCGGCCGACGATCCGTGCCAACGCCTTGCTCAGCGTCTCGGCGGCGCCGGCGATGTCGTGCCGCCCCAACGCGTTCTCCCGCGCAGCGCGGCCGATGGCGAGAAGATTGGCATCGAGCGCGAAATCGACGTCGGCCGCGAAAGCCGCGGCGTCGCCCGGCGCGGAGAGCCAGCCGGTCCTGCCGTCGCGGATGATCGCGGGAACGCCGCCCCAGGCGCCGGCGACAGCCGGCAACCCGCAGGCCTGCGCCTCCAGCAGCGCCATGCCGAAGGCCTCGTTGACCGCCGGCCAGACGTAGAGGTCGCTGGCCACCGCGATCCCCGGCAGCTTCTCGCGTGGCAAAGCCCCCAGGAGGAACACGCCGCCGGCGATCGGCTTCATCGCTCGCTCAACGTCGGCGCGCGCTTCGCCGTCGCCCACCACGAGCAGCTGCCAGGGCCGGTCGAGATGGTGCAGCGCTTCGGCGAGCAGCCGATAGGAGGCCAGCTTGTCTCCCTTGCGCATCATGCCGACCGCGAGCAGCCACGGCTCGTCGGGATCGATGCCATAGTCGCGGGCGAGCCGTGCGCGCATCGTTGCGCGTTCGGGCAAGCCTCGGGTGAAACGCGCAAGGTCGAGGAAGGGGGCGAGATCGATCAGCCGCCGATTGCCGACCAGCGGCGCCAAACACTCGCGGTCGACCGGGTTGATGCAGAAGATCGCATCGGCGCGCCGGATCGCCGCTTCCGCCTTCGCATGACTGAAGGCATGGATCCCTTCGGCGCGTTTCGGCGCATGGCTCGCCTCGGCCAGCACGTAAGGGATGTCCAGTGCCTCCGCAACGTTCGGTCCGATCCAGTCCACGGCCTTGTAGTACAGGTGATAGGAGAACCAGGCCTGCGGACGCTCGCGCTTGGGGCGTGCGCGATAGGCGGCGATGAGACGCTTCGCCGTCACCTCGCCCTTCTTCGCCATCGCCTGCTGGGCCGACTCGGTGGGATCGGCGAGCCTCGCGCGCATGCGGCTCGCGATCTCGACCGCGGCCCCTCCCTGCTTCAACGCCGCCATCAGGAGCCGCGCCACAGTGCGATCGCCGGAGGGCACCGGATGGTCGGGCGGTTTCAGAGGTGCGTAAAAGGCGATCCGCATGGTGTGAACTCTAGCCCGATTCGCTCCTGAAGCGGCGGTCGAGATCGTCGATACCGCGCTCCATGGAGAAAAGCTGCCGCACGCGGCGAAACCCTGCCTCGGCATAGCGGGTGCGAAGGCCGGGATCGCGCAGCAGGCGGGCGATCGCGCCAGCAAGTGCCGCCGGATCCTCGGGAGGCACCAGCGACCCGGTCTCGCCATCGATCACCAGTTCCGGGATGCCGGCGAGCCGCGTCGCGACCACAGGCAAGCGCTGGCTCTGCGCCTCCATCAGCACGTTGGGCAGGCCGTCGCGATCGCCGTCCTCGGCGATGCGGCTGTTCAAGACGAAGAGATCGGCGCGGCGATACTCCTCCAGCACCGTCTCCTGGGGTCGGGCGCCCAGCCATTCGATCCGCGCCGCGATGCCGAGGCGCTTGGCTTGGGTGTCGAGCGCGCCCCTGAGCGGCCCGCCACCTACATGACGGAAGCGCCACTCAACCTCCTTCGGCAATCGCGCGAGGGCTTCGACCAACCCGGCATAGCCCTTCTTCGGCACCAGACGGCCGACCGAGAGAATCGTGAGCGGCCCTTCCGCCGGCACAGGATGTGCCTCGGGCTCCGGGAAGCGCGCGAAATCGAGCCCATGATAGACCAGCGCCACCTTGTTCGCCGGCGAGGCCAGCGCCGCAAGCGTGCGGTGCCCGGTGTCGGTGCAGGTGACGAGCCAGTCCATCGAGGCGAGCTTCTCGCGCTTCTCCCAATCGCCGGTCACCCAGATATCCTTGGCATGGGCCGAGCAGCTCCAGGGGATGCCGGTCATCAGATGCGCGTAATGGGCGACTGAAGCGGGCGTATGCAGGAAATGCGCGTGCAGGCGCTTGGGCCAGTTGTCCCGGTCGCCGAGCTCGGCCGCCAGCACGCAGGCTTGGCCGAAGCGCCGGCCGCGGTTGGGCGTCGGGTCGCGGCGGAGATCGCTGAGCCACTGCCGCAACGCCGCCGCATATCCCGTTAATCGCCGCGCCCGCTGCCAGCCGCGCCAGACCCGCAGCGGCTCCCGATAGAGGTATTCCGGCAGATACTTGACCGGTGCTTTGATCTCGCGATGCACAGGATGCACGTGCTTGTCGGTCGGGAAGCGCAGCGAGACGATGCGGATCCGAACGCCGCGCTGCTCGAGCGCCCGGATCTCCTGGGCGATGAAGGTCTCCGAAAGCCGCGGATAGCCCTTCAGGATGAAGACGATTTCGTCTTTCACCGCGCGCGGCGGCTGGCGAGGCGGAGGCGCGGGCGCGGGGCACGGACCGGGGCGGCGTCCAGCGTCTGGTCCACCAGCCGATTGATGTTGGCGAGCCCGTCCATCAGCCCCGGCACCACGACCTGGCTGGGAAGCGCCTGCTGCGGCAATTGCCGGAGCGCCGTCGCCATCTGGCGCCAGTCGCGCCCGCCGTCGTCCTCCAGCATGGAGACAAGGCCGTATTCCTTGGCCCGCGTCGCCCGCAGGTATTGCTCCATGCGCGGCTGGGTCCGCGGCACGATGAGGGCGCGCTTGTCGAAGGACAGGATCTCGCAGAACGTGTTGTAGCCGCCCATGGCCACGACGCCGATCGCGCGCGCCATCAGATGCTCCATCTGCGCGTCGAAAGTGATGGCCTCGACATTGTCGAGCTTGGCGGCGCGGTGGATGAAGTCCGACTGCCGGTCGGAATGCATGAAAGGCCCGAGCACCAGCAGCGCGGGGTAGGGGAGCTGCTTGTCGTTCTCATAGGCCTTGAGCACCCAATCGACCACCTCCTCGCCGTCGCCACCGCCTCCGGTCGTGACCAGCAGATAGGGCTCCTCGATCTTGGAGAGCGGCGCCCCCGAGGCCGGACCCTGGGGCAGGGTACGGTGGAGGTAGCCGGTATAGATCATCTTGCGCCGCACCGATTTCGGCAGGTCGATCCCTTCCAATGGATCGCAGATCTGCGGCAAGCCGTAGACCCAGATCTGGTCGTAGAGATCGCGCAGCGCCGGCACCACCTGCTTGCGCTCCCATTCGGGCGCCAGCAAGGCAGGCTCATCCATGATGTCGCGGAGGCCGAGGACGAGACGCGTGCCGCGCTCCTTCAGCATGACCAGAGTGTCATGCACCTCGCCGCGAAGCCCGAGCGGCTCTTTGTCCACGATGAAGATGTCGGGATCGAAGATCTCCGCGGTGTGGCGGATGATCGAGGCCCTGAGCTCCAGCGTCTCCTCGATGTCGATCAACAGCGAGAGCGGTGTGTAATCGCCGCTCCGCAGCTTGATGACGCCGGGGATGCGCACGAAATCGACCCGCGCCCGGAAGTTGAAGCTGCCGATGATCGGCGACCCGGTCAGGATGATGACCGAGAGATCCTTCTCCAGGTCGACCAGCGAATGCGCGATGGTGCGGCAGCGCCGCAAGTGGCCGAGGCCGAAGGTGTCGTGGCTGTAGATGAGAACGCGGGCGTCCCGTTTCGGGCTATCCATTTTGTCCACGCGTCCATCCCCCAGCGCGGCGTCGCGGCGAGTATTGCACAGCTGTTTTCTCCGGAGAAAGCCAAAGTTTCATGGCAGGCGCCTTGAGTTAAGCGCTTGATAAATTGAAGTTATCGACAATTCCCCGGGGCGAAATCTTGCTCCGGTCGCTTGCGACTTCCGGCTCGCCGCCCTATTGTCCGAAGGCCGCGACGCATCCAGGGGACGGTGCGCCGGCGGCCTTGGAACGGGCGATGGAACGCAATCTCTTCAAGTATATCTGGCGCTACAGCTGGCGCGATCAAGTCTACATCCTGGCGATCGTCGCGCTGCTGCAGGTCTTCTATTTCGTTTCGCTCGATCTGCCGAAGCGGATCATCAACGATGGCATCCGCGGCGCCGCTTTTCATGTGGGCGACACCAAGCTCGACACCCTGCCGTTCCTGGAGGTCTCGTTCGGGCCGTATTCCTGGCTCCACATCCCGGAGGTCACGCTGTTCGGCGGCTTCCATCTCGACCAGATGCAGTATCTGATCGCGCTCTGCTTCAGCTGGCTGTTCTTCGTGGTGCTGAACGGCTGGATGAAGCAGTGGGTGAACACCTCGAAGGGCCGCCTCGGCGAGCGCATGCTGCGTCGCCTGAGGTTTGAGCTCTACGACAAGATCCTGCAGATGCCCCTGAACCACTTCCGCAAGGTGAAGCAGGCCGAGATCGCCACCATGATCAAGGACGAGGTGGAGCCCTTGGGCGGCTTCATCGGCGATGCCTTCATCACCCCGGCGATGCTGGCCGGCCAGGCGCTGACCGCGCTCTACTTCATCTTCTCCCAGAGCATCTGGCTCGGCGCCATCACCTTCGGCGTGCTGGCCGTGCAGATGGCGGTGATCCCCAAGCTGCGCGTCAAGGTACGGCTGCTGGCGCGCCAACGCCAGATCACCGCCCGGGCGCTCGCCGGCCGCATCGCCGAGAGCGTCGACGGGGCGATCGAAATTCACACCAATGACACATCAAACTATGAGCGCGCGGATATCGTCGATCGCCTGGGCAAGATCTTTCTGATCCGCTTCGAGCTCTATCAGCGCAAGTTCTTCGTCAAGTATCTGAACAACATGCTGGCCGCCACCACCCCCTTCCTGTTCTACCTGATCGGCGGCCTGCTGGCGCTCAACGGCAAGTTCGACACCGGCAAGCTGTTCGCGACCATCAATGCCTACAAGGACCTCCCCGATCCCATCAAGCAGCTGATCGACTGGGACCAGCAGCGCCAGGACGTGCAGGTGAAGTATGACCAGGTGATGGAGCAATTCTCGCCCGACGGCATGCTTTCGCCGGAACTGCAATCCCTGGAAACCGATCAGGACGTGGAGCCGGGAACCCTCGCCCTCAGTCACTTGGCGCTGACCGACGATTCCGGTGCACGGCTGATCGAGGACGTGAGCCTGGAGATCCCGCAGGATGCCCATGTCGCGGTGATCGGACCCGGCGCCAGCGGCAAGGAGCATTTGGGCCAGGTGCTGGCTCGGCTGACAGTCCCCGTGGCCGGCCAGCTGCGCTATGGCGAGCGCGATCTCACCCAGCTGCCCGAGGCGGTCACCGGCCGCCGCTTCGCCTATGTGGGCGACGAGAGCTATCTCTTTCCCCTCTCGCTGCACGAGAATCTGATCTACAGCTTGCGTCACCGCCCCGTCCGAGCGAGGGGCTATGAGGGCGACGCGCAGCGGGACTACGAGCGCCGCATCCGCGAGGCGCTGCGCGCCGGCAATCCGGCGCTCGATCCGGCCGCCGAATGGCTCGACTTAGAAGGCGCCGGGCTCGCGGATCAGGCGGGGCTCGATCAGCGCATCAAGGAGCTGTTGGCAGAGGTGGAGTTCGACGAGGACGTCTACCAGTTCGGCTTGAGGGGGAGGATCGATCCCAAGCGCGACGCCGATCTCGCCGCCCAATTCCTCACGGTGCGCGCGACCCTGCGTGACCGCATGGCGGCGCCCGGCATGACCGCGCTGGTCGATCCCTTCGATCCCGCCCGCTACAACAAGAACATGACCCTGGTGGAGAACCTGCTGTTCGGCACGGCGGTGGGGCCGGTCTTCGCCCAGGAGAATCTCGCCCACAACGACTATCTGCACGGCGTCTTGAAGTCGGTCGGCATCGAAGATGCCCTGGTCGATATGGGCCGCAAGATCGCCGAGACCATGGTCGAGATCTTCGCCGACCTGCCGCCGGGCCATCCCTTCTTCGAGCAATACAGCTTCATCTCGGCCGACGACCTGCCGCGGTTCCGCGACCTCACCCAGAGCCTCAGCCGCAAGGGCGCCGTGGTCGATGATCCGGTCGACCGCCGGCATCTGGTCGCGCTGACCTTCCCCTATATCGAGGTGCGGCACCGTTTGGACCTGATCGACGGCACGGTGGAGAGCCGCCTGCTGGAAGCGCGACGTGCCTTCGCCGCCAATCTGCCTGCGGCTCTGAGGCCGTCGATCGAGT
>DATKMF010000185.1:0-27564 GCA_035542015.1 Candidatus Cybelea sp. | reverse complement strand
GGAAACCAGCCTGGTCCCCTCGATGACCGTCGCGCAGAATCTCTATCTCGGCAGCGAGAAGTTCCTGAACCGCCTGCGCGGCATCTACATCTCGGCCCAGCAGTTCCTGCAATCGCTGAACTTCCCGGTCGATCCCACCGCCATCGTCTCGACCCTCGGCGCCGCCAAGCGGCAGATGGTGGAGATCGCCCGCGCCGTGCATCACAACGCCGAGGTCATCATCTTCGACGAGCCGACGGCCTCGCTGACGCCGGAGGAGAAGCGCCACTTCTTCGCGCTGATGCACCGCTTGAAGGCGCGCGGCGTCTCCATCGTGTTCATCAGCCATGCGCTGGAGGAGGCGCTGGCCCATGCCGACCGCATCACCATCTTGCGCGACGGCGAGCTGGTGGTGACCGACGATACCAGCGCGTTCGACCGGGAGAAGATCGTGCGCGCGATGGTCGGCCGCACCCTCTCCGACGAGATCTATCGCCGCCGGCGCACCGCCAACGAGGTCAGGAAGCCCGGCAAGCGCGTGCTATCGGTGCAGGACATCTCCATGGGCGCCGCGGTCCGCAACAACTCCTTCTCGATCTACGAAGGCCAGATCACCGGCGTCTTCGGCCTGATCGGCTCCGGCCGCACCGAGACCTTCAAGGTGGTCTCCGGCATCTACAAGCGCGACTTCCGCGCCGGCGGCGAGATCGAGCTCGATGGGCGGCCGGTGCGCTATTACGTGCCGGCGCCGGCGGTCAAGGACGGCATCATCTACGTGACCGAAGACCGCAAGCTCGAAGGCTTCTTCGAGACCATGTCGATCGCCGAGAATCTCTATGCCGGCGTGCTGGCCGCTGGCCTGGAGAAGCGGCCTTACATCAGCATGCGCGAGATGCGGGAGCTGGCCCGCGAATGGACCGGCAAGCTCAACGTGAAGGCGATCAACGACAATGCCCGCGTGGTCGAGCTCTCCGGCGGCAACCAGCAGAAGGTGGTGATCGGCAAGGGCCTGATCCAGAAGCCGCGCATCGTGATCTTCGACGAGCCGACGCGCGGCGTCGATGTCGGCGCGATCGCCGAGATCCATCAGCTGATCAACCGCCTGGCCGACGACGGGCTCGCGGTCATCGTCGTCTCCTCCTACCTCCCGGAGATCCTCAACATCTCCGACCGCATCCTGGTCTGCCGCCAGGGCCGCATCGTCGAGGAGTTCGCGCCCTACGAGGCGACCGAGGAGAAGATCATGTATGCGGCGGTGCACTGAACGCGGCTTCAGCCGCGCGCCAGGATCTTGGAGATGCAGTTCAGCGATCCGAGATCGGCGGCCAAGGGCAGGAAGTCGCCGGTGCGGATCACGTCGAAGCCGAGCGCGCACCAGATCGCGGCATTGAGATCGTCGGTCGCTTTGAGCTCCGGCCAGGCGCCGAAGCCGTATTCCGGCAGCCAGATCCGACCCCTCTCGCCCTCGACCCATTCCACCCAGCAATTGTTGGCCGAGGCGTAGAACCATTCGCGCAGCTTGGCGCGCGGATCGTCGAAATAGACGAAGGGCAGCGGATTGCGGATCACCTCGAACCCGTCATCGCGCAGCGAGGCGGCGATTTCGTCGAAGGCGAAGGCCGGAAATCCGTCCGGCAGCTTCACGCCGATCACCGCGCTCGCCCAAACGGGATCGCCGAGGAGCACGCGGTTCCGCCCGGCCAGGGTCATGAACATGTCGATATGAAACACAGGCTGCCGCGAGCCGGAACGCGCGATGCAGCGGTCCACGTCCTGCCGCCAGCGGCGGTCTCCCGGTTCGATCTCGAATCGTGCCGGCCCACGCCGCGCAAGCGGCCGGCTGCACCCGATTGCGCGCAGCGCCCGCCGAGACTCCACATGCGGGGCAAAGCGGCCGAAACCATCGCCCGTGACGAGATCGGCGCCGATGAAACAGGTCTCGGCGTCAGCGAGGATGTTTCCGCCTTCGAATCGAAGCGGTACCGACGCATGGCCGGCGATGCCGCGCGCCGAGGCGGCGCAGAGCGGCGTCTCTCCAGCCGCCGAGCTCGCCGAACCGACGACCACCGTCTCCGCCCCGGCACAGCAAACGAGGAAGCGGTCCTGAGCCCAGCCCCAGAGCTCGCCGTCGGCCGGTGCGGGAATGATTTCGATCTCGGCGGCAAGGTCGAGCCGCTGCAGCAGTGCATCGAGATTTGCCGTGACAGCCTGGTCCACGACGAGCGAGATATGGCGGAATCCGCTCGCGGCGCGTAACAGACGCTCCGCAAGCGGCAGCTGGTCCAGGAACATGCGGGGCGTCAGAGCGAAGAGCACATGGCCGATCCGCCCGGTGCAACTCGAGAGCAGCGAGAGCCGGCCCGAAGCGCGCTGTGGAGCCAGGCGAGGCGCTCTTGGCTCGGCGATCGGTTGTTCCGCCTTCGTCCCAGGAGCAACGCAGCGCGGGTCGGCGAAGTGGCGCAGCCGCAGCGACGCGCCATCGGAAACGGAAGCCGTCGCCTCTAGGCGGCGCGGCCGAGCGTCCGCAGCAATTCCAGCCACTGCGTTGTTTCCTGGAGCTGCCAGGGCCGATCGTTGGCCCGATCGCCGCCGGCCCGCGTTTCCGGCTGTTCGCGGAGCCAATCGAGCACTTCGAGCGCGTCGATTCGCTTTTGATCGATCGCGTGGTCGCGCAGCCAGCGCAGCGCCGCCTCGGCTTCCGCCGGCCTGATCCCGACCGTATGCCGCAGGATCTCCTGATAGGTGCGCTCGGTGTAGTGCAGGCGCCGCGCCGCTGCCACGATGTGGCGCACGGAAGCCGGCGCGACGACGCCATCCGCTTCCAGCCGCTCCAGACTCGGCTCCACATTGACCCAGGGCTCGGTCAGCGGCAGGTAGTTGAGTTCCTCGGGTCCGTGCAGCTGCGCCACATCGGCGTCGTCGGTCACCACATCGACCGCGTAGCGGCGATAGATCGCCCCGATCCCGACCATGCCGAAGGCACGACATTCGGCGGCGCGCAGCGCCCCCATGCTGGCGCCGCCCGCGACCCTGACACCCTGCGTGAGCGCGAACAGGATCTCCTTGTGCCAGGGCGCGGCATTCTGGTCGAACAATCCATCGATCACCCCGATCGCCGTGGCGCCGTCCAGCACGGCGCCGGCGATGTCGCCGCAGTGCGCCGGCCCGCGCCAGTCGATCTCGACGTGATGCCGCTTCAGGAACGGCAGGTCGCGATGCAGGCTGGGACCGGCGAACAGCACCTTCATTGCAGCACTCCCAGCAGCTTGGCGAGCGCGCGGCGGCCGAGCTTCGAGCGCGCGCCTTCAATCTCGGTCTGCAACCCAGGCACGATCACCCGCGCCACCGCGATTCCGTACGGGTTCGGGATCGGAACCGCCACGACCTGGTCGATCCCGCGCTCGCGTAGCGCCGCGAGCGTCAGTTGAAGCAGCTCTTCGGTGCCTGCATCGGCGCGTTCGGGCTGCTTTTGGATAGCGCCGCCGAGCGGCCTTCCCGCAAAACCCGTGAGGTCGACGATCGCGCGCCGCTCTGCTCCCTCCGTCGCCTGATAGAGGCTCGGCGGGAAGTCGTCGCGCGACCCGGTGATCCGCGTGATACGCGACTGCGCCGCCTCGACGATCGCCTTGACGAGTGCCCGGGACCGAACCGGATGGCAGGCCGATCCGCCGGAATGGGCGTATTGCATCACCTGGGCGGCACCGTCCGTCGCCGCGTCCGAGATGATTGCGGTGAAGGCCGGCAGGCCGATATCGGTCGTCATGTCGAGAACCGTGAGGCTGCACCCAGCCGCCTCGATCTTCCCCTTGAGCGCGATCACCTCCGGCACATCGGCATCATCGATCTCATACATGCGGTCCGCGAGCCGCTCGGCCGGTGTGAACGCGATCAACGCCGAGGCATCGCGCTCGATCAGCTCACAGAGCCCGTGGAGAATCGCCTCGTCCTCGCTGCGGCCTGACGCAAGACCGTCGGTCGAGACCTGGAAGGCGGAGTGGTAGCCGGGTGGCTCGAGGCGATAGTCGACACCGACAAGCGCCCACGGCACCTCGATCCGGCGCCCCGATGAAAGCTCGTAACCCGGAATCCACGCCAATGTCTCGCCGTGGCGGAGTCGATCCATTCGGCAGCGGGTCGACATGCCAAGGTCGAGCACTTCTGCGCTGCAGCTCATCTCCGGAAGCGTTGCCGTGCGCAGCGATGCCGGCAGGCTTTCCGCCGCCGAGAGCTCCAGCGCCTCCATTGCCGCCGAGAGCACCGCCTGGTCGCGGCGCAACCCCTTTCCCTGGCTGACCGAAAGCGTGCGCGCATTGGGGCGGACGGCGAGTGCCACCGGAATCCCGATGCGGTCGAGGCCGGTCACCTCGCCGACCCGCGCGATCCCCGCGGCGGAGAAGCACGGTTTCACGCGCTCCAAGAGCGCATCCGTCTGATCGATGCTTTCTCGGTCTCGGAAAGGGCGAGCGCGATGTTGGGTTTCTTCCGGCAAACCGCCCAGCAGCGATCGAAGCTCGGTCGCCGGGTCGGTCACGGATGCAACTCCACGCTCTGCGCTCGCCATTCCCATCGGATCAGGCCACCCGCGCCACGACGTCCTTCAACAGGCCGGCGATCGGCGCGTTGTCCTGGAACAGGCGGTCGATCGGATGCGAGCGCTTCGCCATGATCAGCTTGCCGAGCTGGTTGGTCGAGAAGGACAGGCACACGTTGCGGGTGATCACGTTGTCCATCTCGACGTTGTCGATCACGCTTTGCGCCAGCGAGTCGCGGCTGGTTTCCCGGTCGGGCTCGGCACCGACGGCGTCCGCCTGGAACAGGCTCACCACGCTGAGCCACGCTTCTTTCGGCACCGGGACGGCAACGCCGTCCTTCTTGCTGATGAACCAGAGGTCTTCCTTGTCGTCGCGGCTTCCGACGAGCATATAGTCTGACATGCCAAGGTCCTTTCGCTAGCTGGTTGCGTTCGGCCCCGGATTCGGGCGCGCAACCAAGACTAGAGACCTGGGCGTGACTGCGCCGTGACCCGCTCAGGCGAGGCCGGCCAGTTTCAATCCATCGATAAGATGCTCGGTGTCGGAGCGGTGCCGGTTCGGCACGATGTTGCGGACGTTCTCGACTTCGAACTTGGGATAGACGCTGCGCAGGGTGCGACTGTAGCGCCGCGCCAGCTCCGTATCGCCCGACTGGGACGCGCAGGCGGTGAGAATGCGCGCGGTCGCGGGGCTGTGCTCCATCGGCCGCAGCGCTTCCAAGGCCGCGCGATAGTCGCCGAGCTGGTAATAGATGCTCCCCAGGGTCCAAACGTAGTCGTCGGGTGGCACCGGGTTGAGCCCGATCGCCTGCTGGGAGAAGGAGAGCCCGCGCTGCGGGTCGCCGGAATGCGCCAGCGCGTCGGCGTAGTCGGCCAGGATGTCCGCGTCGTGCGGGTTGAGGCGGATCGCCTCCTCGAAGGATTCCAGGCTCTCGTCATGGCGGTGCAGGTAGAGATTGGCGTGGCCGCGTTCGCGCATCGCATGACCGTCGAACGGATCCAGCGCCGCGGCGCGGCTGGCCAGCGCGATCGACTCCTTGAGCAGGTCATCCTCGACCATGCCGCGCACCAGCCATTCGTCGATCATGGTGCGCGCGAGGCCGATCAGCGCCGCCGGATAGCTCGGCAGAAGGGCGATCGCCTCCTTGAACATCTTGCGCGCGCGCCGGATGGCCTGGAGGTCGGTGCGATGCAGCAGCCGCTTACCCTCGAGATAGTAGCGATAGGCGCTGGCTTGCTCGCCGGTCATCGGCGCGCGCACCTCGCGCTCGTCGATCGCGTTGACCAGCGAGCGCACGGTCAAGCCGATCAGGCGCTCGAACGGCCCGTCCAGCGTCGCCTGGGTGAAATCCGTGCTGGTGGCCCAAAGCGCCTCGGCGTTGCTCATGTCGGTCAGGCGCACGCCGAATCGGTGGCCATGCGCCGCCGAGCGCAACGAGAGCGCCACGGCGTAGTCGACATCGAGCACCTTCAGCGCGCCGGCGAGGCTCTTGCCGTCGAAGCGCACCGGCGCGTCGTTCTGCGGCGCCACGATGGTGAAGCGGCGGAAGCGCGTCAGACCGACGGTGATGTCCTCGGCGATCTCGCCCGCGAGGGCGCGGCTCGCATCGTCGTTCGCGGTGGCGGGCGGCAGCACCATCACCACCGGAATCTGCCGGCCCGTTTGCTGGGCTGGAGTGGCTTCGGCGCGGGGTGAGGGGCTCGATGCGCGGGAGGCTGGAGTGGCCGCCGGCTGCGCCCGCTCGCGATAGCGCAGCAGCCCGGCGAGATCGAGTGTCGGCCGGCTCGGCGCCACGCCGAGCTCCTCGCCGATCGCCTGTTTGCAGCGCTCGAAGATGCGCAGCGCGAGGCCGCGGTCACCGCGCGCGATGCAGATCCGCATCATCGCCCGGTAGGCCGCCTCCTCGGTGGCGTCGATCTCGATCACCTTCAGCGCCAGCTCCCAGGCGCCGTCCATCTCCGCGGCGTGGAGCGTCGCCTCGAGTGCGCGTCGCGCTGCGTCGAGGAACCGACGGACCGCCTGCTGCCGGGCATTCTCCAGCCACTCGTCCGCCGCAGCCTCGCCGAGCGCGATGCCGGCGAGCAGCGGCCCCTGCCAGGTTCGGACCAGCGCCGCGCAGCCGCCGCCCGAACCCTCCGTCTCATGAGAGACGGAGACCGCGGCGAGGAAGCTGGAATAGTCGATCGTACAATGCGCCGTGGAGAGCCCCAGCGTGTCGCTCTCCAGCGCGAGCAGCGACAACCCGAACTTGCGCTCCACCTTGTGGATCCGCGCGATCAGCTGGCGGAGATTGGCGGTGGCCTTCTCCCGGTCGAAGTCGCCCCACAGGATCGAGCGAAGCTGGCTGCGGCTGACGGTTTGGCGCTCCGCGCCCGCGAGGATCGCCAGCAACAGGAATGCCTTCTCGGGTAATGGCTGGTGAGCACCATCCACTACCAGACAGGGCGGCCCAAAGAGCTTGACTTCCGCGCGTGACAAATTTCGGTCCCCGGCCCCGATGAAGCGGCGTCGAGCGGAATTTTGTCAAGACGTCGATTTCCCGTAATCCGAGCCGCCGACCGCGCAGGATCCGAGGTCCTCCATGTATTCCTGCAACTTGCCGAATAGCGCTCACGGTTCACATGAGGTCTACTGGATTTATTTCCTAGGTCTCAAAGTGGCGTTGATTGCTATCAACGCCCAATCGGAGATCCGGCTGAACTCACGGCGATCTGTCTCTGAGTCACGCTTCAGTCACGCTGCATCTGTTCCCCTCTCGGTCACGCCACAACACCCGCGGCCATGCCGCGGCATCACGAGGGGGACCGGGTCATGCAGCAGCTCACCAGATCGGATATTCGCGCCAAGACCACCAAGCCGAACGCCGCCAAGCTTCGTCTGATCGGGCTGCCCCTGCGTGGCGAGCAGGCGACCCGGTTTCAGCAGGCGCTGCGCGCGCTCGATGCCGCTTATTCGATCGTCGGCGCCGCTCTCTACAACCGGATCCAGCGCCCGGCCGTGGACGTCCACGAGATCTCCGCGCTCGGGGCGAGCTATGGCTGGATTTCCGAGCGCCGCAGCCTGGTCCAGAGCTTCCTCGATGCGGAGCCCGCGGTGCTGGCCTATGCCGGGGTCGACTTCGACGAGCCCGAGCACATCCGCTCGCTCGCCGAGACGGCGGCCGAGCTCGCGTCCGAGCACCATTCGCTGATCTCGGCGATCGCGCTCCTGAGCTATATCGATCAGGAGCTCGGCTGGACCGCGGTCACGGAAGTGGCCGGCAACGCCTGACCGCGCCAGGAGTCGATCTCGGCGAGCTCGGCCTCGGGCAATTCGGCCACGATTTTCCGCTGCCCCAGCGCAATCTCGCCGGTCGCGCCGTCGAGCGAGATCCAGTCGCCTTCCATGACGGGGTGGCCGCCGAGCTCGGCGTGCTGACCGTCTTCGAGAATGCGGAGCTGGCGGCAGCCGACCAGGCAGACTCTCCCCATCTGCCGGGCGACCACCGCGGCGTGCGCCGTGCGCCCGCCGACCGCCGTCAGGATCCCGGCGGAGGCGGCGAAGCCGGCGACATCCTCGGTCGATGTGTCGTGGCGTACCAGGATGACGGGATCGCCGCTGCCGGCGAGCGCCCGGGCCCGCGTGGTGTCGAAGGCGACGCGACCGCTCGCGACCCCCGGCGAGGCGGAGATTGCCGAGGCCACGGCCTGAACGTCGTCGGCAAATCGAGTCACCCGCGCGCGCTCGACGTCGATGGACTGCGCGCGCTTCAGCGCCGTACCGGTGTCCAGCAGCCCTTCGCGCACGAGGTCGACCAGGATGCGGAGAGCCGCGCGCGGCGTCCGCTTGGCCGAGCGGGTCTGCAGGAAGTAGAGCGTCGCATCCTCGATCGTGAACTCGATGTCCTGGATGTCGCGCAACTCCCGCTCCAGGCGCGCCGCACCCTCGGTCAGCGCTTTCGCCTCGCGCGGCAGTCGCGCCGCGAGCAGGGCGACGTCGCCCGGCATCCGCCGGCCGGAGACCACGTCCTCGCCCTGGGCGTCGAACAGGAAGTCGACGTAGAACTCCTTGGCGCCGGTCGCCGGGTTGCGCGAGAAGGCGACGCCGGCACCCGAACGCCCGCCCGAATTGCCGAACACCATGGTCTGGACGGTGACCGCCGTCCCCGCCAGGCCCTCGAGCCGGTTCAAGCGCCGGTATTCCCTGGCCCGCGGGCTGTCCCAGGAGCGATAGACCGCGCGCGCGGCGGCGCTCAGCTGCTCCATCGGATCTTCCGGGATGGCGATCCCAAGGCTGCGCGCCGCGATCTGGTGGAACTCATGCGTCAGGCGCTCCAGCGCCTCGGGGTCGAGATCGCTCTCGTAGGCCGCACCTTCGCTGCGCAGGATGCGCCCCAATGCGGCTTCGAACGGCGCCGCTGGCGCGTCGTGCACGACCTCGGCATAGATCTGGATGAAGCGCCGGTAGCTGTCCCAGGCGAGCCGCGGGTTGCCGGTGTAGCCGATCAGCCCCTGGACCGTCGCCGCGTTCAACCCGACGTCAAGGATGGTCGAGAGCATGCCCGGCATCGACTGCGCGCCACCGGACCTGACCGAGACCAGCAGCGGCATGCGCCCGTCGCCGAAGCCGCGGCCGGTCGCCTGCTCGAGCCGCGCGATCCCGGCCATCAACCCCTGCTCCATCGCCCGCAGCGCCTCGGCGTCGCCGCGGTTGACCGGGATGCAGAGCGCCGTCGGCAGCACGAAGGCCGGCGGCACGCGGAGGCCGAGACGGCACATCCGCGAGAGCTCGGCGGCCTTGGAGCCGACCGCCTCCGCCGAGAGCAGGCCCGCTTGCGGGGAGTCACTGGGGATGCCGATGAAGCGCGGTGCGAAATCGGTCATGCCGAAAGCTCCTCGAGAACCCGCTCCCGCAGCGCGAGCGCGGCGTGCGAAAGGTGGTCGGTCGCGGTCTCCAGCGAACGGGCGATCTCGAGCCCGAGCGTCAGAGTGCGCGTCGTGCCGTCCGGCGCGCCGATGAAGGCGGCGTAAGCGTCGCGCCACGCCGTGTCGGCCTCGCGCTCGGCCTCCACCACCGCGTCGATCGACTGCAGCGCGGCGACGGCGTCGAGGCGCTGGCCGAGCGGCAGGCGTACGGCCGCCGAAAGCGCCCGCACCAGATGCCCGACGCTCTCGGTCGCGATCTCGCCGAGCCGGACCAGCGGCGCCGCGTTGAAGATGGCGACGTCGCTCTTGGGCAGCAAGCTGAGGAAGAACGCGCACTCCTCCAGGGCGTCGGTCGTGTCGTCGACCTCGTCGATCACCGGGCGCAACAGGGCCGCTTCGCGGGCGGTGATCTCCCGCGCGGCGACGGTCAAACGGTCGCCCTTCTCCTCCATCTGCTTGGCGCGGGCCGCGAGCGCCTGCCGCTCCTCGGCGCCCTCGAGCGAGAGCATGGAGAGCGCGTCGGTCAATTTGGCGCCCAACATCCGGGTGACGCCGAGATGGCGCACCAGGACGGTCAGGGCCGAGCTCTGGGCGGTCTCGAAGCGGCGCGAGAGATCGGCCTGGATCTCGTCGCGGATCAGCCGCGCCGTGCGTCCCGCGGCGAGACCCTGGCTCGCGTCGTGCAGCACATGGCGCAGGAACTCGACGCATTGCTCGGCACCCAGTGCCTGGTCGAGCCGGACGCCGTAGGGAATGCGGCCGGCGGCGGCGCGATGGATCGCGTCGAAGATGAGATCGGCGCCGCCGAGCTCCAGGAAGGCGCGGTGCCCGATATCGTGCTTCGCGGCCCAGGTGAGGAGGCCGATCGCGCCGTTCTTGCCGAGGAAGGTCTGCAGCGCCTTGCGCCCCTTGTTCCAGTCGATCAGGAACACGATGCGCGAGCCGAGGAACTCCAGGAACCCGTCGAGGCCCTGCTCGTCCGCCGAGCGGAACGAGCCGGTGACGAGATAGAACACGTCCTCGCTGAGCCCGTCGGCGCTGCGCTCGGCGAGCGAGCTCCAGGCGACCTCCCGGCCCTCGAACAGGGCGACGAAGAACTTGGCACGGGGCCGATGCACATCGGTGTATGTCACGGTCACCGCGCCGCGATCGACATGGATCACCAGCACATGCGCGTCCGTGGTGCCGATGTCGTTCTGGATGGTGAGGCGGCCGCCGGCGCGCACCGCGGTGGTGCCGAGGCCGGGATGCCCGAAGGCGAGCGGCGCGGTCCGGTTCAAGCCGCGCATGAAGGCCTGCACCGCGCGACGGTCGCGGGCGTCCAGGGAGTGCACGCGCGCGCCGTCCAGCGTCTCGACCGCGGTCTCCGCAGCGAGGCGGTTGAGCGCCTTGTGGAGATCCATCACCAGCAGGTGGACGCTGTCGCGCGATCCGCTGCGGGCGGATGCCATCTCGTCGATCGAACGGCGGTCGATCTGGTCGCCCTCGGCCGCGGGCATGGCGGTGCGCAGCGCCGCCGCGCGTTCCGCGAAGCCGCGACCCGCGCCGGCATCGGCGGCCTCGATCGGGGCCAGCATGGTCTCGAGATCCGCCGCGATGCCGGAGACCAGCGTGCCGACGCCGGGGATATAGAGCCGCTCCGGCCCCACCATGCGGGCGCCCGCGACCATGTGATCCGCCGCCTGGTCCTCGATGCCGACCGTGCGCAGCTCGGCGCCGAAGCGCCGCACCTCGCGGCCGGGCGATTCCGCCTGCAGCCCGGCCTCCTGCAACAGGCTGAGGCGCAGCTTGATCCGGTCATTGGCATTGAGCGCCTCGCCGATCAACGAGGGCAGCTGGATCGCCTTCTCCCCCAGCTGCTCCAGAATCTCCGTCTTCGGGGACACGCGACGCCTCCGGCCGTGATGGTTGCTGCGCTAGACACCATCTAGCCATCGCCGCCGGCGGGCGGCCTTGACCTATGTCATTCATGTAGTTGACACAATAGAGCTGAAGCACCGGAGCGCCCTCGCCGCGGCCGACCATGCTCTCCATTGATACAGGCATCATTGATCCAGGCATCGCCGGGCCGCGCGATGGAGGGTCGCGCGGCCCGGCTGGGCTTCGGTGCGGGGGACTAGGGGAGCTATTGCACCGTCACCCAAGTGCTGCGCGTGGTCTGGCCGCCGTTCGGGCCGGTGGTGGTGGACTGGCTGGCGCAGGCACCGTCGGCGCATTGGCCGCTGCCGGTCGTGCTCCAGGTGCCGCCGTTGGGACCCGTCGTCGTGCGCTGATTGGTCCAGCCGCCGTTGCCGTTGGTCTGGCCGCCCCCGGTCGTGGTCCAGGTGCCGCCGTTGGGACCGGTCGCCGTGCTCTGCGTGGTCCAGCCGCCGTTGCCGGTCGCCTGGATCGTGGTGGACTTGGTCGCGGTCTGGCCGTTGGGACCGGTCCAGGTCGCGTCGTGGGTGACGCCGTTATCTCCCGTCTTCTCAGTCGACGTGGTCTTGCTCCAGGTCTGGCCGTTGGGACCGGTGCCGGTCAGCGTCTGGCTGCAGCCGGAGCCGGCGGCGCAGGATCCGGTGCCGCTGACGGTCGCGGTCTGGCCGTTGGGGCCGGTCAAGGTCTTCTGCGTGGTCCAGCCGCCGTTGCCGGTCGCTTGCGTCGTGCCGCTGGCCGACCAGGTCTTGCCGTTGGGGCCCGTGGTGGTCGAGCCGTAGGTGATGCCGCCGCTGCCGGTCGCCTGCAGCGACTTCGACTTGGTCCAGCTGGCGCCGTTGGGGCCGGTCTTGGTCACCTGGGCGTTGCAGCCGGTGCCGGCGGCACAGGTGCCCGTGGCATTGGTGGTGAAGGTGTTGCCGGCGGGACCGGTGGTCGTGCTGTTGCGCGTCCAACCGCTGCCGCCGGTCGACTGCATCGTGCCTTGGCGGCTGAAGCTCCCGCCGGCGAAGCTGCCGCTGGAGGAATGGCCGAGGCCGAGCCCCTTGGCCGAAGCGGGCTCCGCAACCGCCGCCAGCAGCAGCGCCGCAACGGCGGCGCCGGACAGCAGCCGGCGCCAGGTCTTGTCTTCGCGATGCATGGTCATGGGCTTCTCCTGTTCTGGGATTGAGACGTCGCTATTCGCCGGGCCGCAGCGCGCGGAAGAAGGCCCGCACTTCGTCGCGGGTGATCTTGCCGTCGCCGTTGGTGTCGAGCTTGGCGATCTGCGCCAGGCGCGCGTTGACGAACTCGTCGCGGGTGACGGTGCCGTCGCCGTTGGCGTCGAGCCGGGCGTATTCCTGCTGCAGCGCCGCCGTCGCCTCGGCGACCGAGATCGCGTGGTCGCCGTCGGTGTCGGCACTGCGCAGCATCTGGAAATCCTGGGCGAGGGCCGGCGACAGCATCGCCAGCATCGCCGCGCCGATCATCAGGACCGGGACTGATCTCGAAGGCTTCATGTTCCGTCTTCCTCCTTGCGCTTGGAGGGAAGATGGCGATCTCGTGCGACCGGGGAATTTCCCGGGCGTTACCGCGTGTTACCAATTGTAACGGCGCTTGAGCGGTCGGCCCCGCTCGGGCACAAAGGATCATGCAGCAAACTCCAACGGTCCTGGTGGTGGAGGACGATCGCGAGATCGGCAGCCTGGTCTGCGGCTTGCTCGGCCGCGAGGGCTTCCAGCCGCGCCACGTCGCCTCCGGGCTGGAGATGGACAACGCCCTGGCCGAGACCGCGCGCAACGGCAGGCCGATCGATCTGGTGATCCTCGACCTGATGCTGCCCGGCGAGGACGGGCTTTCGATCTGCCGGCGCCTCCGCGCCGCCGGCAACCTGCCGATCCTGATGCTGACGGCGAAGAAGGACGACATCGACCGCATCATCGGCCTGGAGATGGGCGCCGACGATTACCTGCCGAAGCCGTTCAACCCGCGCGAGCTCCTTGCCCGCATCCGCGCCATCCTGCGCCGGGCGGCGCCGGCGAAGACGCCGGAACCTGGGCCCGCTGTACCGACCGCGGCGTCCACGCTGCCGCCGGCCGAGCGGCTCGGCTTCGCCGGCTTCACCTTCGATCTCGGCGCGCGGCGCCTGTTTCGCGGCGAAGATGAGATCGAGCTTTCGACCGGCGACTTCGAGATCCTGGTCGCGTTGGTGCGTCACCCGCAGCGGGTGCTGACCCGCGACCAGCTGCTCGATCTTGCCAAGGGCCGCAGCTGGGAGGCCTATGACCGCTCGGTCGATGTGGCGCTGTCGCGGCTGCGACGCAAGATCGAGGACGATCCCACCCAGCCGCAGCTGATCAAGACCGTGCGCAACGCCGGCTACATGCTGGCGGTGACGGTGGAGCGGCTCTGAGGCGGACCATGCGCGGCATCGGCCTTCGCGTCACCATGATCGCCAGCATCTCGCTGCTGGTGCTGATCCTGGCCGCGGCCGCCATCTATCTGGTGCGGCATCGCGGCGAGAACGCCCTCTTCCGGCTGCCGATCCCGGCCCAGGTCAGCGCCATCGCCGATCTCGTGGAGCAGACGCCGGCGGAAAAACTCGGCCCCGTGCTGCAGGCGGTCAACTCGGACACGCTCTCGGTCTCGGTCGCGGCGACGGCCCCCTCCTCCGCCGGCACCGTGCCGGCGCCGGGCCTCGCCTGGGTGCTGCAGACCTATGTGAACGCCAGCGGCGGCCGCAAGGTCGCGGCCATGTATCCGCTGGAGAACGACCGCCGGCCGATCGCGCTCCGGGTGGATCCGGAGACCGGCGAGGCCGATGCGACCACGCTGCCGCTGCGCCTCGTCGTCACCCTGAAGGACGGGCGCTTTCTGGTGCTGGAGACCAAGCGCGGCATCATCGCGCGCTTCACCGGGTTCCGGCTGGTGCTGATCCTGCTCCTGGCGGCAATCGCGCTCAGCAGCTCCGCGCTCTGGTTCCTGCGCCGCCAGGTCGGGCCGATCGAGGCGCTCGCCCGACTGGTCGAGCGCGTGGGGCCCGATCTCACTGCGCGCTCCACAACCGAGGTCGTGGCGCTCTCGCAGAAGGGCGGCCGGGAGACCCGCGCCCTCGCCGCCGCCATTGCCCGGATGCAGGAGCGGATTGCGACCCTGCTCGCCAGCCGCAGCCGGATGCTGGCGGCGATCGGCCATGACTTCGGCACCTATCTGACGCGGCTGCGCCTCCGCACCGAGTTCATCGCCGATGCCGAGCAGCGCGCCAGCGCCATCCGCGACATCGAAAACATGGACGCGCTGATCACCGGCACGCTGACCCTTGCGCAAGCCGACCAGAACGTCGAGCCGCGCAGCCTGACCGATCTCGTCGCGCTCACTCGGCGCCATGTCGAAGGTTTCGCCGCGGTCGGCGACCAGGCGCGCTTCCATGCCGCGGTGCCGGCACTCGACGCCCTGGTGCAGCCGGTCGCCTTCGGCCGGGTCGTCACCAACCTCGTCTCCAACGCGCTGCGCTATGGCAAGGAGGCGGAGGTCTCGGTCCTGCGCGAAGGCGCGGACGCGGTGCTGCTGGTCGAGGATCGCGGCCCCGGCATCCCGGCCGCCGAACGCGAAGCGGTGCTCGAGCCCTTTCACCGCCGCGACGCCGCGCGCAATCTCGACGAGGCCGGCTTCGGCCTCGGGCTCGCCATCGTCGCCGATATCGTCCGGCGCAACGACGCCACCATTGCCTTCTCCGACCGCGAAGGCGGCGGGCTCAGAGTCACGGTGCGGCTGAAGGCGGCGTGAGGGCACCTGCGGGCAAGCTCAGCCGGCGAGCAACGACGCCGCGCCGTGCCCGATCAGCCCTCTGGTGATGCTGCCCTCCGGGGGCAGCAGGGGAATGATGCAGGCCTGCAGGGAATGGTAGAGGTCCGGCTTGCCGGTGAAGACGCGATTGACCGGCGCGAGATTGGAATCGAGCTCCGGGAACCAGCCGCCGTAACGGTGATCGATCACGTGGTTGTTCACGAAGCCCCAGATCTTCCGGTACCAGGTCTCGAAAGCCGGATCGCCGTCGACGGCGCCCAGGAACGCCGAAGCGCCGATGCCCTCGGCGCAGGGCCACCAGAAGCGATCGGCGCGATCCGGTCGATCATCCCAACCGAGCGTGTAATAGAAACCGCCGACCTTCTTGTCCCAGCCGATATCGACGGTCTTGAGGAACAGGTGTTTGGCGGCGTCGAGCATCCAGGCGTTGGCGCGGCCGCCGAGCGTCCAGAGCTGCACCAGGAGCCGGCTCCATTCCAGCGCGTGGCCCGGCGTGGTGCCGCGCGGGCGGAACATCGGATCGCCGGCATAGTCCCGGTCGACCCGCCAGGACGCATCGAAGTGCTCGGCCACGCGCCAGCCTTGCTCCCGCGCATGCCGGTTGATGATGAGCGCAGCGATGCTCTCGGCCATGTCGAGGTAGCGGCGCTCGCCGGTCGCCTCGAAGGCGGCCATCAGCGCCTCGGTCAGATGCATGTTGGAGTTCTGGCCGCGGTAGTCGCCGAGCGGTTGCCAGTCGGCGCTGTACTCTTCCGTGGTTGCGCCCGCCGCCTTATCCCAGAACCGCGACAGCAGCACCTCCATCGCGTCCGCCAAGAGGCGATCGGCATCGGGATGGCCGACGACCTTGGCCGAGGACGCGGCGAGGATCACGAAGGCGTGGCCATAGGCCTGCTTGATCGCGTTCGTCGCGTGCTTGTCGTCGACGCCCCAGAAATACCCGCCGTGCTTCGGGTCGCGATGCCGCTCCCACAGGAAGCGCATACCGTGGTCGATGTTCCGCTCGACGCCCGACAGCCCCAGAAGATGGCCGATCGCGAAGCAGTGCACCATGCGCGTCGTTTCATGCAGCTGTCGCTCGACCCCGACATGGCCGGGCCTGGGCGGATTCGGCACGCCGTTGTCCGCGAGGGTGAAGAAGCCGCCGGCGGGATTGAACGAGGCGGTCTGAAAGAACGCGAACAGCGACAGCGCCTGAGACACCAGCCAGAGTCGATGCACCGGACGCGCCAGGAATCTCGGGCCGTCGGCTCCGGCCCAGTCGGTTCGTTCCGTCACAGCCTGCACGGCCTGTCTCCTTTCTGAGAAATCGTCGGCCCGCACTATTCGGCCTCACGACGCAGCTTGCAAGCGGGAGAGCCTGGCTTCACCCGCCCGACGCAGAGCCGGTTCCCGAAAAGCAGACCCGCCCGTGCACGTCGCGGGTCAAGGCCTCGATGCGCTCGCTCAGCTGCTGGGTCAATTCGGTCAACCGCGTGTTCTGCTCCAGCAGGGAGAGCATCGTCTTGTTCTGCTCGGCGGCGAGGACCTGACGCTGCTCCATGGCGCGCGCGAGATCTTCGCGATGCTGCGCGTCGGCTTCCGCATGCGCCTTGTCGCGATCCGCCTGCCTCGTCTGCGCCAGCAGGATCAGCGGCGCCGCATAGGCCGACTGCAGGCTGAACGCCAGATTGAGCAGGATGAAGGGGTAGAGATCGAACTTCACCAGGCCGACGAGGTTGGATCCGATCCAGAGCAGGACGATGAACGTCTGCGAGATCAGAAAGGTCGGCGTGCCGAAGAAGCGCGCGAAGGCCTCGGCCTTCAGGGCGAACCAATCGTCGCCGAAGGTCGATTGCAAATGCTCATGCGGCAGATGAAAGCGAAGGTGATGGCGACCGTTCTTTTGGCCCGTCACCGCGGACGTGGGCGCGTCTGTGCTCATTTGGTTTCCCCGTTGCTCTTGTTTGCGGCCCCAGGTTCACCGCCTGATGCCGCCGCGCAGGCGAATCCCATCCCCCCGCCGACTCTACCCGATTTTCCAGGAGATGAGGGCTAAGAACATCGGAAGCTGCTGCACCCCGCCTCCTTTTGTCGAGGACGGAATCACTGCCACGCCGACCCCGGCACCGGGAGGCCTGCTGCCGTCCGAGACCCATTTCGATATTTCCAATGACGCCTCTCTTGGGGCCTCGTCGGGCAATCGCGTCGGGGTGATCCATCGCGGCAATGGCGGGGAGCAGATCACATTCACGTTTGCGAGCGGAAACTTCAACCTTCGGAGCGCGGATATCACCGGCTGGGATCTCGATGGCGACCCCAGCCTGACCGGCAAGTTCGAATCGTCATCAGGCGCCATCCTGAGCGTCGACAGTTCCAATCTCCTGACCATCGACTTCACTGCCTTCGCCGGATGGTCGAATATCTCGTTCACCTTCACGCTGCCGGTCGGCGTGGGCACCTGCAATCCAGCCAATTGCGCGGCGGTCGCCTTCGACAATGTCGTCATGACGGCGAGCGCGACGGCTCCGCTCCCGGCGTCACTCCCGCTGTTCGTCACCGGCCTGGCCGGGTTGAGGTGGCTGGTGCGGCGCCGGAAGACAGCGGTCGAGGCGGCCTGAGACCTCCGCTGACGTTCCCAGCCGATCGTCGGGCCCTGGTGGAAGCGCCACCGGAAGCGCTGCGGGAAGCGCGTGCTGAAGCGCCGCGGGAAGCATGAGCACCGACGGCGCTCGGCGCTCGTAGATGCCGCCGCACTCCTTGGCCGCCTGCTCCAGGAGGGCGGCGGTGAGCCTGGCATTCTGGCCCAAGACGCGATGCAGCATCCGATCGAGGATCCGCAGCCGGAACGCCTTCTGCGCGATGGCGATCTCGGCCGCGTCCTGCAGGAACGCCCGGCGCGTCGCCGCATAGAGGTCGCGCCAACGCTGCGTCGGCGGTTGCGAGCCGGCCGGGTCGTAGCTGTGCACCTGCTGGCGGCTGACCTCGACGCCGAAATTCGCTTTTACGGCCGCCGCCACTTCGGCGGGGGTGTCGTACTGCGCCAAGCCTGTGACGATGAACGCCTTTATCTCATCGGTGAGGGTCGGCATCGATTCTCCGTTCGTAAAGGTCCGGTCAAAGTCGGCGCCATGCAGGGCGCTTCAGCGCAGGGTGCTTCAGCCCAGGGTGCTTCAAGCCCAGGGTGCTTCAAGCCCAGGGTGCTTCAAGCCCAGGGTGCTTCAAGCCCAGGGGGATTGCTGCATCGGTCGCCGTCGCTTCGGCTGAACGCGAAACGGGACCGCGGTGCCTGAAGAATACCCATGGCAGGCAGCAGGCACTTCATCGCCCATGCGAGAGCGATTGTAGTTCACTTTTTGTTCCGATGCAAGAAAGGGTTGAGAGAATTCGCAAGCATTATTGCGGATACTCTGGCTCTGCGACCTGGCCGCTTTATGTGCCGGGGTCTCCCAATGGGAATTGCCGAGGGGCCGGCGGTCGCATGCCTTCACTCCGCATCGACATGCTCGAGGCGGATGCCGCGCCCGGCGCGGATGCTGGCGCGCGCTTTCTCAATGCGCCGCAGGAATCGCGGATCGGTTTCGAGGCGGTGCTCGAACCAATCATCTTCCGATTCAAAGCCGATCAACACGCCGGCCGGCCTGCCGTGGCGCGTGATGACGATCTCATGCTTCCCGCCTCGCGCAGGAAGCGCCGTCGCCATAGGCAGGTGATTCCGAGCGGCGATTGGTCTACGGGCAATTTCGATTGGAGCGCGGACTTTTGACGCCCGCGCCCCAGTCGGGCAGAACCCGCTGCACGATCGACCGCCAGTACATCCGTGGTCGGACCGATCGCGCAGCGAGCGACAGGCTAGTCGAGGATGCTCAGATTTTCCGCGGCCTGCTTGCCGGTCTTGCTGTCGGCGACCAGCTCGAAGCGGAGCTTCTGGCCCTCGCGCAGATCGCTGATGCCGGCGCGCTCCAGCGCGCTGATATGGACGAAAGCGTCCTTTCCGCCGTCAGCCGGCTGGATGAAGCCGAAGCCCTTCTGATAGTTAAACCATTTCACGGTTCCCGTTGTCATGTGGGGAAACCTTTCTACAAACATAGTGATGCGAGCCCGCTCGTTGCAGGCCGTCGAACTTGCATTTTCAGGAGAGAGAAACTCAGCTTGGCGCAATCTGCGTCGCGCAAGGCCATGTCTTCTGGCCGTCTATCGACGTCACGTATATAGACCGCTATCAAGGCTTGTACAAGCCTTGTCCCAAAATAAGTCTCGGCGTCGGCCTAGACGGGCGTACGAGCTCGGCCATCTTCGCGCCGCTGGGGAGCAGCAAGCGCGGACCTCGCCCTAGCCTCGTGCGCTGCGGCGGGATTTCTCAAATATGCTGTGCTCTCGAAGGAACTGCGCGCGTCACGCCGACTTGATTGTGATTCGGCCCAATGGCGAAATTCAACGCGGCCAGACAAATCGGTCGGGCTGCCAGTTTCGCCGCCATCATGCCCGGGTCTTGATTCGAAAATCCTGAAGGCCGGATCGACCCATCTGGTATGTCGAGATCGACTATTCGCCGCAGGCAGGGTCGCCAGGTTCGCAGCGCCTCTGTCTCGGCGGATCGAAACCGCAAGAAAGGCGCCCGAGGGCGTAGGGTGAATCCGATGCCCAGCGCCGTCTCGCTGCTTGGGCCGATCGTCCTGGTCGTCGAAGATGATGCCCTGCTGCGTCTGTTGGCGGTCGATCTCGTCGAATCCGCCGGCTACCAAGCGATCGAAGCCGGAAGTGCAGATGAAGCTTGCGGGATCCTGGAGCACCGCGCTGATATCCGCCTGGTGTTCACCGATGTCGACATGCCGGGGTCAATGGACGGACTAGAGCTGGCCGTGATGATCCGCGACCGCTGGCCGCCGATCGAGATCATCATTACCTCCGGCGTCCGTGGGCCGAAGGATGCGGATCTTCCGGCACGCGCCCGCTTCTTCGCAAAGCCCTACTCTGCCGACCACGTCACCACAGCGATCCGGACTCTCGTCGAGCAGCCATAGGGCGAGGCGTCAGGCGCTTGCGAATGACTGGCCTGCCTTCGCGCGAATATCCGCGCGGTTGGTTCCCGACCGACACCGGCCGACAGAACCTCACCCGCCGCCGCGCCGACGTGGTCAGCGCCTTCGAACACGTCGTCGCACAGGCCCGATTCATTCTGTCTTCCGCCATTCCGTCTCTCGCTGAGAGTTCGCCATGCTCTTCGGTCGGGCCAGCTCGATCGACCGATCGGACGAGCTCCCTGCTCCAACCGCGCAGCATAGACAGGGCCTTTCAAGTGTGCGCCGGTTTGTCTCGGCCAGCGGTTCAGCTTGTATTCATCCACCAAAGCGCCCATGATGGTCCAGTCCGGCTCGTGAAGAGCCTCTTGAGGCGGTCCGTTGAGATTGTGCCGGATAGCCGCCTTCCATCCGTGACGCTGTTGACGCTGCATGATGGCAGCAATCGGTCGTTCCTTGCATAAGGCGCGGCCGGTGCCACGCGACAAGGTGAAACGGTTCAACGGCCAAAAGGGCTGCGGTGTCGCAACCATCGACGCGGCAAAGCATCCCGCTCCGACGCTACGCTTGTGGCGATCGGATCCAGCCCTCCCCAGACGAGATCGACAGGAGACCGACCATGATGAAGATGATCGCCGACCGGGCGGAGCGGATGAGGCGGGAAGCCAGGGAGCTCTTCACGCGGGATCGCGCGAAGGAGACGGAGGTCGTGAAGGAGCGCGAGAAGGCGTTCGCTGCACAAACCGAGAAAACCGATCGCTTGCGGGCCCTGCGTTTAGCCCGCGAAGCGGAAGAGCGCGCAGCCGCGGCGGCGGCAGGCCCGGCGCCCAAGCTCAAGAAGACCCGCAAGGCCACCGGGCAGGCCTGATGCAATGCCGCAGGCCAAGTTGATGGAGTCGAAATGCCGTGACGGGATCGGATTATTGAGCAGCCGCAGACTTCAGTTGCTGCGACGCTGTCTCTGCTGCCTTGCGCTCTTCGACAGCGAATGGGTAGGCGAACGCATCTGCCAGCGCTGCAAGCACAGCGCACGCTGGCGCAACAGTGTCGACGATACGCCGAGATGAATCCGCCCACAGCGGAAGGAAGGGTCCCATGTACAACGCACGACCGATCGTCGATCCCCGACAAGCGCGCATGGACAGCTTGCGCGCACGACTGAGGTTACTGGATCTCCGGATCACGCGCGTGCGCGAGCGGCATGGACGTATGACCGATGCGCTCGCCAAGAGCCTGATCCATCATTCCCTGGGTGAGCGTGCGGAAGTCCCGGCGAAGCTGACGGCACAATGATGTAACGACGCAGAACCGGCGCCCGCTTGCGGGCGCCAGCCGATTTCACCTGCGCCAGGCTACCATTTGGGAAGATGGAGCGGCTTTGCCCGCTCTCCGGCCTGCCAGCTGGCGTCGCTTTGAACCCAGTATTCCGTCGTCGAAAAGGCGTCGTGTCGACACCACCATCGACCGTCGCTTGAGCCCCGTTCGGAGAACGGCTGGATGGCTTCCTGGATGAAGGTTTCGGCGCGCGCGCGATTGGTGAAAGATCCGCACCGTTCGGACTGGAGCGATTTGCCCCTTATACTCTGCCGCCGAATGACGTGAATGGTATCATCGATGTATTCTGACATGATCGCTCCCGCTGCTATGGGCGGGAGCGCGGCACCCCGACGACGGTACCCGTCTCTCAGCCGCCAGCGCCCAGGAAACCGGCCAGCGATCCAGGGATTAGAGCACAGACGCCGCGCACATACCATCATGGATTGGTTTTCGCATCACCCCGGAACCGCGCCCGAATTCAGCGCTGGCCCGGTCGGCTCTCACGCCGTGAGACTTCGCGCACCGTACTCCTCCCCTCGCGCCATCGCCTCCAGCACAGCACCATCCTTGATCTTGACCTCGTGCGCGTTGGCCAGGCTGATCAGACGCCTGCGTTTCAAGAGGCTGAGAACGCGGGAAACCGTCTCGAGAGTAAGACCGAGATAGTCGGCAATGTCCTGCCGATTCATCGGTAGATCGACCATCCCGTCGCCGAAAGCCTGGCGCTGGCCATTGCCGACCAGAAACCAGGCAACACGTTCGACGGCTGTCTGCTGCCCAAGCATGACCAAGTGCGACTGGCTCTCGGCAAGCCCATTCGCCAGGATTTCCACGATCCGCTTCCGAAACGCCGGGTTGACATTTTCCAGCCGTTCTATCTGACCCCGAGGATAGCAGATCAGAGTTACGTCCGTGACCGCCTCTCCACTCAATAGGTGTTGACTCTGCGAACCAAGACCGAGGAAGTCGCCGGAATGACCGAAGTCGAGAATCTGCCGCCGCCCGTCCGTCAACACGCAGACACTACGCGTTGTCCCATGTACCACCCGGTAGACGTAATGTGACTCGTCGCCTTCATTGAAGATCGTCTGGTTGCGATCGAAATGACTCACTGTTCCGACGCGCTCCAGAGCTCGCAAAGCTGCATTGGCATCTTTGTCGGAGGTAGTCGTTGCAATCCGCCGCTCAGAAGCGGCCACGACGAGCGGCAGAATGCGCATAGTGTTTGCTCTCGACATCTGACTCCTCCAGCTGGATCAACAGTCAAGCCAGCACCTCAACTTTCATGCGCGGCAATTGGCAGACTTTCGCACGATCGAGACCATATCGTTGGTGCATCGCGAGGCCGGCCCTTCGCACCACCTCAGCGTTCACCCTGATGGCGATGGGGACTTCCTCAGCGAGGCGCCTTCGCCGTCTGGCCGGCAAGACGATTGAGATCTTCAAGTGCGTCCAAGATCAAATGCTTGTAGCGCGGATCCTGCCCCTCGCCCGTTTGCGCGAAGAGGTCCAGCAGATAGGCGCACTTCTCAGCCGCTTCCATCCAGGTCGTCGCCGGATTGGCGAAAAGGTGTTTCTCCAGCAACGCCTGGCGCTCGCGCAGTGCCTCATGGTCCGCGTGCACCGCAGTCTGCTGGCGCCGCGCATCGATGTCCCTTTGCGCAACGAGACCACGGTGCTCGTCCAGTACGACGGGGCGCGGATCGTCCTGCTGCCGGTTGTCATTGTCGCTCATGATCCCTCGCGCCGGTCACCCTTGGGGCGGCTTGATCAACGCCTCGGCACAGGCTGCTGCCACGTCGCGGTTGGGACCATCGGCGGTCGATGTGGTGGCCCAACCCGCCTTCATGACATAGTCGCGCCGCTCATAGCCGGTGATCATTGTCGTCATCTTGGCGATCTTGGCCACGCTGTCGGGGTCGAGCTTCGACTGCGCGATGCATATCGGCACCAGTGCGTCGGTCACGGCGAGGCTGGATCGTTCATCTGCCATGCGTTCAGCGGATGCCGACGTATGCCAGCCGCCCAGGCCGAAGCCGATCATGATGGTCGCGACGGCACCGAGGCCCGCGCCGGTCAGCCCCGGCTTCAGCGACGCGATGGATTTCATGCTCACTCTCCTTGGGTTGAGGCATCGCCAGGCGTTCGAGACATCGATCATGCGCTCAATCGCGTGCACTTGATGTTGGGAGACCCGATGCGCCGTCAGACAGCAGGGGGCAGCGCCAGGTCACCCTCACAACATGTCCGACGCGATCAGTACATACGAACCGCGCCGATCGCGGGCGTAGGCACGTCCAGCGGCAGCGCAGATTCGATCCCGATTGAGGTCGAAGACGTTCAACAGCCCCGGTTCGTCGACCACCGCACTGGAATCAAGGCGGCAGAGCGCGTCCGCCTCGATGAAGAACGGCACCTCGAACGAGGCGTCATGCGCCCAGAACCGCACGCAGCGCTTTCTGGAATCGTAACTTCGGGATTGATTTGGGAAATTCAGGGACATCACCGACCTTTCTCCGTTTCGCGTTCACGCGGTCCCGGTGCTCTGCAATCGCTATGAGCCCCCTTGGTGACCGGCCCTTGGACGGTTCCTTCCGAAGGTTGTTGCGTTCGTCGAGGTCGCGACCTGCCAGGCCTTGCTGGCTTTGCAACGCTGGCAGATTCGCTCGCCCGCCCATGCGCTGTCGAACCGCTTCTTGCATCTAAGGCAGGCGCGATCCAGGCGTTCAAAGGTACCGGGAAGCGGCAGCTCCGCATCTGCTGCTTTGTGCCGGTGGTGCCCGCTCACCGGCACGACCAGTGTCGCTCCGTCCGAAGCGCCGCCCGCATCGAACCGAGTGGTGAACGGCGGTTGTCCTGTCCGGCCGAAATGCTCTCATGTGCTTCCACAGGCATTCCGCTAATGCAAGCGCATGAATGCGACGAGCGCCGCAACTGCGATGGGCACAACGATCGGCGGCGTGAAGTACTTCATCATGGTGACGTCGTCCTCCTGGATGAGTTCCGACGCGATCAGCCGGCCGGAACAAAACAATGGATCGACCGGCTCACAATTGCGCAATCGAAGGCAAGGCGACTCGAGCGCTCACCCCGATCCTTCATCAAGCAGTCGCCCGCGACTGATAGGGATTCCACCCGCACCCTGGCGACGTGGTGAGCGAAGACCCGCGAGATCTCGCGGTCGATGGCGGACATCTGCTTGAGTGCGCGCAGCGGCGGCGGAGTTCATCTCCGATCTGAAGAGTCCGCGACCAGAGGTGTTAAGGCAAGTGCGCGGGTACCGGACCTATGGGTAGGCAAACTTCCTCGCCCGCTATGCTCTATCTATCGCAGATGAATGCCGCTTCCACAATAGCAGTCTCAAAATACTTGACATTGTAGCGACGAGGGCCGCTCGCGCGAAATGTTGCTTGAAATCCACGTCGGACAGGACCATGTAATAACGATGCGGGCGGCAAGGTGCGTGGATGGCATGGAAGCCATCTGCACACGCCCAATCTTCGAGAGATCTCGCTGTTGCCGGCTTCGTGACCGGCACGACATCACGCAGAGAATGAGGCACCGTCGCGGAAGCCGCGAAGGGGCTGAGCGCCCAAAAAAAGAGCTTGGCTCCGAACGACGTCGCCAAGGACACGTTCGTGCGCGCGTGACGGAATGTAACGCCATCTTGTCATCGGCGTGAAGCAGTGCGCCTGCCGAGGCGAGCATCGCATGATCGCAAAGAATCGGATTCCGTCCGGACGATGCCGACGGAAGGAAAGAGAAGGTGGATGTTGACCAGGACCACCGAAACGACGGTGACATTCCAGCGGACGTTCTCGCTTGAATCCTTCGATTCTGCGCAACCCGCGGGAACTTATCGACTGGTGCTCGAAGAAGATGAAATCCCTGGCCTTTCGTTTCCCGCCTATCGGCTCGTGACCATGGTTCTGCACACGCCCGCTGTTTCGAGCACTGGCAGTCTGCAGCAGGAATTTCCCGTAGACGCCGCCGACTTGGAAGCCGCGCTTGAACGAGACTCGCATCCCCTGGCGGCAGGGTGATCGTGGAAGGGTGCGAGCATCGAGAATCGCTCCGTCGCCACACGCTCGCGAACGGGCAAGGCGGCCTCGATCGGTCCAGGGTCGTCGCGCGTCACGTCGTCGATCCGACCGAGGGAGTCTCCTGCATCAAGGTTTCGTCCGCTCTTTGCATTCACGTCAGCGCACGGTTCTCCTGAGTCCCCGCCGATACTCTGACGAGCCGGCGCGATGCTGAAGCGGGACACGCGTCGGCGTTCCGATGTTCCTCCGGTTCAGCCAGGGCGACTCGTCTCCCGCAGCCACCGCACGCTGTCCAGCAGCAGGACCGCGGGCCGATTTGAGCTTCGATCCCTCGCAGCATGGAAGCTGTCGTCGCTGCCCGGCGGCGGCATCCCGCCGCCGTGGGATGACACCGCGCCAATTCGCGAGGAACTGTTCGGCATCGAGCGCCTGGAGCAGCATGCCCAGAGCCTCGCCGCCGCCCAGCAGGTGACGGCGCAGCCGCCCAAGGTTCTCTCGCTCCGTGCCAGGCTGACCGACAATGCCGCGGTCCTGCTGGCGGCCTATCGCCGAAGCGCCGGTGAAGTCGAGAGCGGGATCGACGTCGTGCCGGCCGCAGAGTGGCTTCTGGACAACTATCATCTGGTCGAAGAGCAGATCCGCGAGATCTACGACGATCTGCCGCCGGGGTACTATCGCCTGCTTCCGAAGTTGGCCGACGGTCCCTTCGCCGGATACCCGCGAGTCTTCGGCCTCGCCTGGGCCTTCGTCGCGCATACCGACAGCCATTTCGATCCCGAAACATTGCAGCGCTTCCTCGCCGCCTACCAACGGGTTCAGCCGCTCACGATCGGCGAGCTTTGGGCGGTGGCGATCACGCTGCGCATCGTGCTGATCGAGAATCTGCGGCGCCTCGCCGAGCAGGTCGCTGCCGGCAGCGACGCGCGAGCCCAGGCCGACGCGCTGGCCGACCGCCTGCTGGCTTCGGGAAGCGCGCGCTCTGCGCTCGATGACGAGATCACGACGCGCTCGGCCGAGCCCCTGTCCGAGCGGTTTGCCGCACAACTCGCCAAGCGCCTGCGGGGTCAGGATCCGCGGGTCATGCCGGCGCTCGGCTGGCTGGAGGAACGACTCGCGACCCTCGGCATGACCATCGACCACGTCGTGCAGCGCGTGCTCCAGCGGCAGGGTGCCTCCAACGTCACCGTCCGCAACATCATCACCAGCATGCGGCTGATCTCGGGCATCGACTGGACCAAACTGTTCGAGAGCGTCAGCCTGGTCGATGCCCGGCTGCGCACCGACAGCCATTTCGCCGCCATGGATTTCGCGAGCCGGAACCTCTACCGGAGCGCGATCGAGCATCTGGCCCGCGGATCTCCGCAATCGGAGATCGAGGTCGCCGATCAGGCGCTGAAGGCCGCGCGGAAGGCAGCGGCCGTCGCGGCCGATCAGCCGGACGCGGAGCGCGTTGCCGATCCTGGATATCACCTCATTGCGGACGGCCGGCCCGCCTTCGAGCGGAGCATCGCCTTTCGCCCGACACCCCGGCTCCGGCTCCGCCGCCTCAGCATCCGCCTCGGCCTCGCCGGCTATATCGGCGTGATCCTGCTGGCGACGGGACTGCTGCTCGGCGGCGCATTATGGGCGCTCGCAGCCGAGGGCCTCGCCTGGGGCTGGCTCGCGGCTTTCGCCTGCATCGCCGCCATTCCCGCAACCGTACCGGCCATGGCGATCGTCAACCGGGCGATCACCGCCGGGTTCGGGGCCATGACTCTCCCCGGCCTCGAGCTCGCAACCGGCGTCCCCGCCCCGCTGCGCACCTTGATCGCGGTGCCCACGCTCCTGACCAGTGAAGCCGCATTGTTGAGCCAGATCGAGGGCCTGGAGGTCCACTACCTTTCCAGCATCGGCGGCGATCTCACCTTCGCGCTGCTCTCGGACGGGCTCGATGCGGCCGAGGAAACGATGCACGGCGATGCCGCGCTGCTCGACCTCGCGGCCGAGGCGGTTTCCGCGCTGAACCGGCGCCATGGTCCGGGTCCCGGCGGCGGCGAGCGCTTCCTGCTGCTGCACCGCCGGCGGGTCTTCAACGCCAGCGAGGGCAAAT
>DATKMF010000184.1:0-17564 GCA_035542015.1 Candidatus Cybelea sp. | reverse complement strand
GATGGCACGCGCGACTTCCTCGGCTGGTATCGCAAGGTCGCGGGGACGCCCGCCGACCTCAACGATTTCTACGCCAGGATGGTCGCCGCCATCCGCATGGTCGATCCCTCGACGCCGATCATGCTCGATGCCGGCCTCTATGCCGCGGTCGATGCCGTTCCATCACTGCATCCGGTGGCCGACGCCAAGGTGCTCTACGCCTTCCACATGTACGAGCCCTATGCCTTCACCGCGCCGAGGAACAAGGGCCGCTACCGCTATCCCGGCACGGTGCCCTTCGCCGGCAAGTCGATCGCCTGGGATGCCGCCACGATCTCCAGCTATCTCGCCCATGTCGCCGCTTGGGCGAAGCTGAACGACGTGCCGGAGAACCGCGTCGTCGCCTCGGAATTCGGCTGCTTCCGCCAGAATGTGGGCTGCACGCAGTATCTCGGCGAAGTCATCGCCGCGATCGACAGTCTGCACTATCACTGGGCCTTCTACGCCTTCCGCGAGGACGGCTGGGACGGCATGGACTACGAGATCGGCACCGCGAAGCTCCCCTGGAAATACTGGCAGGCGATCGACGCCGGCCAGCACCCGGAACCGCCCCGCGAGGACGACCCGCAGAAGAACCCGCTCTGGGGCGTCATCGCGAAGGCGCTGAAGAGCCAGTAGGTCCGTCGCTTGCGTGAGAACAAAAGATGAACTATACTCCGGTTTGACTGCGGTTTGCCCGATCGAGCGCTTCGCCGCCACCGCCGCCACTTCACCAGGTTGATCAGGCTTCGTCGCCCGCGCATGCGGACTTGGCTTCTGCGCGACAATGCATTTCGCGCGACGCGTGGTGCGCGGCCCGGTATCCGGCGCGTGCGATCCTGCCCCGACTTAGACCGGACCTATACGGAATGAAGAATCGCTCTGCACCCTTCCGGATGACATTCCGCCTTCATCGTCAAAGGCTTCACTCACCCCGACGCGCCGCGAAACGGCGCCGGGCGGTAAAAGTGACTGCTACTGCCGCACCAGCGGCTTGTACTTGATCCGGTGCGGCTGGTCCGCTTCGGCGCCGAGGCGTTTGTGCCGGTCCGCTTCGTAGTCCTGGTAGTTGCCTTCGAACCACGCCACGTGGCTGTCGCCTTCGAAGGCGAGCATGTGCGTGGCGATCCGGTCGAGGAACCAGCGGTCGTGGCTGATGACGACCACGCAGCCGGCGAACTCGGTCAGCGCCTCCTCGAGCGCCCGCAAGGTATCGACGTCGAGATCGTTGGTCGGCTCGTCGAGCAGCAGCACGTTGGCGCCGGACTTCAGCATCTTCGCCAGATGCACGCGGTTGCGTTCGCCGCCGGAGAGCTGGCCGACCTTCTTCTGCTGGTCGGTGCCCTTGAAATTGAAGCCGGCGACATAGGCCCGGCTCGGCATCTTGCGCTTGCCGAGCTCGATTTCATCGTGACCGTCCGAGATCTCCTCCCACACGGTCTTGTCGGCGCGCAGGCTGTCGCGCGATTGGTCGATATAGCCGAGCTTCACCGTGTCGCCGACCCTGAACGTGCCCGCATCCGGTTTCTCGTTGCCGGTGATCATGCGGAAGAGCGTGGTCTTGCCGGCGCCGTTGGGGCCGATCACGCCGACGATGCCGCCCGGCGGCAGCTTGAAGGAGAGGTCCTCGATCAGCAACCGGTCGCCGAAACCCTTGGTGAGGTCCTTGGCCTCGATCACCAGCTCGCCCAGCCGCGGCCCGGCCGGGATGTAGATCTGCGCCTGATCGACGCCCTTCTCGTTCTGCTGTGCCAGCAGCGCCTCATAGGCGTTGACCCGGGCCTTGGATTTCGCCTGCCGCGCCTTCGGGCTCTGGCGGATCCATTCCAGCTCGCGGTCGAGGGTGCGCTGGCGCGCGCTCTCGGCCTTCTGCTCGACCGCCTCGCGCTTGGCCTTCTGCTCCAGCCAGCTCGAATAGTTGCCCTCGAACGGGATGCCCCGGCCGCGGTCGAGCTCCAGGATCCAGCCCGCGGCGTTGTCGAGGAAGTAACGGTCGTGGGTCACCGCAACCACGGTGCCTTCGTATTTCTGCAGGAACTGCTCCAGCCACTCGACCGATTCCGCGTCGAGGTGGTTGGTCGGCTCGTCCAGCAGCAGCATGTCGGGGGTGGAGAGCAGCAGACGGCAGAGGGCCACACGGCGCCGCTCGCCGCCGGAGAGCTTGGTCACGTCGGCATCGCCCGGCGGGCACCTGAGCGCGTCCATGGCGATCTCGACCTTGCGTTGGATATCCCAGGCATCGGCGGCATCGATCTTTTCCTGAAGCTCCGCCTGGCGCGCCAGCAATGTGTCGAAATCGGCGTCCTCCTCGCCCATGGCGTTCGAGACCTCCTCGAACTCCTTCAGCATGGCGGCGGTCTCGCCGACACCTTCCATCACGTTGCCGAGCACGTCCTTCGCGGGATCGAGCTGCGGCTCCTGCGGCAGATAGCCGACCGAGACGCCATCGGCCGCCCAGGCCTCGCCGTTGAAGTCCTTCTCGACGCCGGCCATGATCTTCAGCAGGGTCGATTTGCCGGAGCCGTTATGGCCGAGCACGCCGATCTTGGCGCCGGGCAGGAAGCTGAGCCAGATGTCCTCCAGCACCTTCTTGCCCCCGGGATAAGTCTTCCCGAGACCCTTCATGACATAGATGTACTGGTAGGCGGCCATTCTCAAACTCCTCAAGGCGGGAATGGCCGGTCTTTTAGACGATCGGAAGCGAAGGCAAAAGCCCCGTGGACAACCCTGCCGGATGACGGCGGGGACGGCCGAAAACGGCGGCCGAGATCAGATCCGGATCGAGCTGCCGAGCGCCCGTGCGACGTCTCTCGCGACCGGGCCGACCTTGCGCACCGCCGCTCTCACCTCCCAGGGCGTCACGCCGAGCCGCGCCGACCATTGGCGCAGCTCGTATTCCTCGTCGATGTTGATGCGGGCGCGATCCGGGGCGCCGGCCGGGGCTTTGTCGTCTGCCATGGCTCAGTCCTCCGTGTTGCCGGAGAACTAAAGCGCACCGGGGGGCCGTCGGTTCCCCAGAGGGCGGTTCCCGACACCGCGGGACCGAAAGAGCATTTGGATATAGGGGTTTTCCTAGCGCGCGTGATGCGCCGCTTCGAGATCGCGCTTGCGTGCGCGCTTCACCGCATACATGGCCTGATCGGCCTTCTCCATCAGGAGGTTCGCATCGGCCCCGTCCTCCGGATAGACGGCGATGCCGAGGCTGGCCTTGAGCGGCAACGGATGGCCTTCGAACCAGAACGGCGCCTCGATCTCGGCGGCGATGCGTGCCGCCTGAAGCTCGGCGCCCTCCCGATCCTTGATCTCGGAGAGGATGACGCCGAACTCGTCGCCGCCGAGGCGCGCCACCGTGTCGCTCTCCCGGCAGGCGCGCTTGATGCGCTGTGCCGTCTCACGGATCGCGGCATCGCCGGCGCGATGGCCGTATTGATCGTTGATCGGTTTCAAATCGTCCATGTCGAGATTGAGCACGCCGAGGCAGCCGGAGCGGCGGGCGGTCAGCAGCAATCCCTGGCGCAGCCGGTCGTAGAACAGGGCACGGTTGGAGATGCCGGTGAGGCCGTCGTGCGTCGCGCGGTGATAAAGCTCGTTGAAGTCGGACGCCTGGTAGATCTCGGCGCCGATCAGATCGGTCATCAGCTCCAGCACGCGGACGTCGCGGGCCTGAAAGGCATTGGGCTCGCGCGAGGCGATCTTCAGGGCGCCGAACGGCGTCTTGTTGTAGGCGAGCGGCGCCACCACCATGGAGCGGATGCCGACCTTGCGGCACGCCTCGACATCGACCCTGGGATCGCTCTCGGTGTCGCGGCACTGCAGGATCTCGCCCGAGGCGACGCAGAGACCCGACAGGCTGCCCTGGCGCTTCAGCCTGAGGCCGAGCTGCGTCGCGGCCATGCCGGCGGCGGCGCGATAGACCATCTCGTCGCCTTCGGCGAGCTCGACGATGGCGCCGGTCGCGTGGGTGAGAGTCTGCATCTCGTCGGCGACCAGCGACAGCATCGCGCCGAGGTCGAGCCCCAGCTTGGCGATCGCCGTCTGCGCCTTGATGATCGCCAGCAACGTGCCGGAATCGAGATCCGAGCCGCCAACATCCATGCCGCATTTCCCCGGCGGAAAGCCACGAAGGCGGAGCCCCGAGCCCGCCCGATCGCTATCGGATTATCGCCAACAATGACGGTTCAGGCATTGATATGGATTAAACGCGCTAAAGGTTATCTGGACATGCTCGACTTCCACCATTGCGCTTGTCAACGGCGATCCGGGAAAGAAAAGGCCCCCGCTGCAGCGGGGGCCCGAAGCGACGTCTCGGCAGGCCGAGGGGACCGCGCCTTACCAGACGTCGATCTTGTGATCCTTGGTCTCGTGGATGAAGAGCGTGCCGACGATGAAGGTCATCGCCGCGATCACGATCGGATACCAGAGGCCGTAGTAGATGTCGCCCTTGGCCGCGACCATGGCGAAGGAGATGGCCGGCAGGAAGCCGCCGAACCAGCCGTTGCCGATGTGGTAGGGCAGCGACATCGAGGTGTAGCGGATCTTGGTCGGGAACAGCTCCACCAGCATCGCCGCGATCGGCCCGTAGACCATGGTGACCAGGATCACCAGCAGGGTCAGGATCACCAGGACCATGAAATAGTTGGCCTGGGCGGGATCGGCCTTGGCCGGATAGCCGGCGGCAGTGATTGCCTCGGACAACGCCTTGGTAAAGTCAGCAGTCTTGGTCTTAACGTCGTCGGCCGAGAGGCCTGCGGTTTCGAACCCGTCGATCACCTTGTCGCCGATTTTCACCTGGGCGACGGTGCCGGACGCCGCCGCTTGGTTCTCATAGTTCACGGCTGCCTTCGCCAGGAAGCTCTTGGCGATGTCGCAGGAGGTCGTGAATTTCGCCGTGCCCACAGGATTGAACTGGAACGAGCAGCGGTCCGGGTCGGCGACCACGGTCACCGGTGCCGAAGCCTGTGCCGCTTCGAGTGCGGGATTGGCGAAGTGCGTGAGACCCTTGAACAGCGGGAAATAGGCGAGGGCGGCGATCAGGCAGCCCGCCATGATGATGCGCTTGCGCCCGATCCGGTCCGAAAGACCGCCGAAGATGACGAAGAACGGCGTCCCGATCACCAGCGACCCGGCGATCAGCAGGTTTGCCGTCGTGGCATCGACCTTCAGGTTCTGGGTCAGGAAGAACAGCGCGTAGAACTGGCCGGTGTACCAGACCACGGCTTGGCCGGCCGTGAGACCGAGCAGAGCGAGGATGACGAGCCTGAGGTTGGGCCAGCGCGCAAAGGACTCGGTGAGAGGCGCCTTCGAATGCTTCCCTTCGGCCTTCATCCGTTGATAGACCGGGCTCTCGCTAAGCCTCATGCGGATATAGACCGAGATTGCCAGCAGCAGAGCGGAGAGCAGGAACGGAATGCGCCAGCCCCAGTTGCCGAAGTCTTCCTCGCTGAGGCTGAGCCGGCAGCCCAGGATCACCAGCAGCGACAGGAAGAGGCCGAGCGTGGCGGTGGTCTGGATCCAGCTCGTCAGATAGCCCCGCCGGCCGGCAACCGCGTGCTCGGCCACATAGGTGGCTGCGCCGCCGTACTCGCCGCCGAGGGCGAGGCCTTGCAGCAGACGGAGGCAAATGAGGACGATCGGGGCGGCGATGCCGACGCTGGCATAGCTCGGGAGCAGGCCGACCACGAAGGTCGAGAGGCCCATGATGGTGATGGTAACGAGGAATGTGTACTTGCGGCCGACAAGGTCGCCAATGCGGCCGAAGATCAATGCGCCGAACGGGCGGACGGCAAAGCCGGCGGCGAAGGCCAGCAGCGCGAAGATGAAACCCGCCGTCGGGTTCACGCCCGAGAAGAACTGCTTGCTGATAATCGCGGCGAGCGAGCCGTAGAGATAGAAGTCATACCATTCGAAGACGGTGCCGAGAGAGGAGGCGAAGACGACGGTGCGCAGTTCGCTGGCCGTCGGCGCGCTCCTGGTGTGACCGTGCGTGGCATAAGCAGTCATCGGCGGAACTCCCCACTGGTTTCATCCCAATCCCTCGCATTGCGAGGGGCGCCTTTATGATTGCTGTGGCACGCGGCCACGGCGGCCGGTGCTGGCGCTCGTCCCCTGAATAGTCCCCGCACGCCAAAATAGAACCCAGACTTTGGTCGTAGTCCCCACGCCCGCCATGGACAAGGCGCTAAGCCTATGCGCTAGATCAAGGAAATGACCCTCAGCCACCTCATCCTCGGGCTCTCCCTGGCGTATCTCGGCCTGCTGTTCGCGGTCGCGCATGTGGGCGAGCGCCATGCGCTGCGCTGGTCGAAGGGCAGACTCGGGGCCCTTGTCTATGCGCTTTCGCTGGCGATCTACTGCACGTCCTGGACCTTCTACGGGTCGGTCGGTCGCGCGGTCAGCAACGGCTTCGACTTCGCGCTGATCTACGTCGGGCCTGCGCTGGTGATGCTGCTGGCGCTGCCGGTGCTGCGGCGCATCGTCGCCGTCGCCAAGCGCCAGAACGTCACCTCGGTGGCAGACTTCCTCGGCGCGCGCTATGGGCGGAGCCGCGGCGTCGCGGTGCTCGCGACCCTGATCGCCGTCACCGGCGCCTTGCCCTACCTGGCGCTCCAGCTGCAGGCGGTCTCCTTCAGCTTCGCGGCACTCTCGGGCAAGGCGGGCGGCGTCGGGCCGATCGGCGGCGAGCTCCCCGGCTGGCTCGACACCGCCTTCGTCATCGCGCTGATGATGGCGGTCTTCACCATCCTCTTCGGCGTGCGCCACGTGCAGGCGAGCGAGCAGCATCGCGGCATGATGCTGGCGATCGGGTTTGAGTCGCTGGTGAAGCTCTGCGCCTTCCTGGCGGCCGGCGTCTTCATCGTCTGGCACATGTTCGGCGGGCCCGATGACCTCGTGGCGCAGTCCCAGGCGATCACGGGCACGGCGAAGCTCTCGCGCTTCGATCCCAGCGCCAACTGGCTGTCGATCACGGTGCTTTCCGGCTTCGCCTTCCTCTGCCTCGACCGCCAGTTCCACGTCGCGGTGGTGGAGCACGATCATCCCGGCAGCCTCAAGACCGCGCGCTGGTTGTTCCCGCTCTACTTGCTGCTGATCAACGCCTTCGTCGTGCCGATCGCGATGGCCGGCCAGGTCAAGTTCGGCGGCGGCGCCATCGCCGACGTCTTCGTGCTCTCGCTGCCGCTCTCGGCCGGCGCCGATTGGCTGACCGCCTTCGTCTTCATCGGCGGATTGTCGGCCGCGACCAGCATGGTGGCGGTCGCCTGCATGGCCTTGTCCGGCATGATCGGCAACGAGCTGGTGATGCCCTGGCTGCTGGCGCGTCGGCACGGCGATCAGGACCTCGGGCGCCTGGCGCTGTTCGTGCGCCGCCTCGCGGTGGTGGCGATCCTGCTCGCCGCCTACGCCTTCTACCGCAACATCGCCGGCCTGTTGCCTTTGGCGACCATCGGCCTCATCTCCTTCTGCGCCGTCGCCAATCTGGCGCCCGCCCTGCTGCTCGGCCTGACCTGGCACAAGGCGCATCGCCATGGCGTGATCCTGGGGATGATCGGCGGGTTCGCGGTCTGGCTCTGGACGATTCTGATTCCCACCATGCGGCCCAATGAGGCGGCGGCGCTGCCGCCCCTGGGCCCGCTCGCCTGGTTCGATCCTCTGCAACGCGGCTTCGTGGCGGCGCTGGCGGTCAACGTCCTGCTGCTGGTCGTGGGATCGCTGCTGGCGCGCCACACCGCACGCGACCGCCAGCAAGCGACGGCTTTCATCGACGAGGCTGCCGACCGCACAAGGCCGCATGCGGCGACCACCAAGGACGAGCTGCAGGAGCTCCGGGAACTGGCGGCGCGCTTCATCGGCCTGGAACGCGCAGCGGAAGCATTCCGCGGTCTCCATCTCTCCGGCGCCGCGGCGGCGGAGTTCACCGAGCGGCTGCTCTCCGGCACCATCGGCGCCGCCTCGGCGCGAGTCGTCGTCACCATGTCCCGGCGCAAGAGCGCCTGGCTCCCCGGCTGGCTGCCGGGTTCCGTTCGCGAGATGCTGAACGAGGCAACCGCGGCGATCCGGTACAATGCCGACGTTCTCCGGAAGACGCTCGACCACATGGGTCTCGGCATCGCCGTGTTCGACGCCGCGGGCAGGATCGAGGTCTGGAACGAGCGTTTCGCGACGCTGACCGGACTCGCGCCGGGAAGCCTCGCGGTCGGCGCCGAGCTCTCTCAGTTGACGCGCGAGGTGCCCGCCCTGATCGCGCTCTCCCGGCCGGAGGGCGAGGAGACGCCGGTGCCGGTCTCCGAGCTCAGGCTCGCCAACGGCGATGTGACCGAGCTCCGCATCGACCCGCTCTCCGGCGGCGGCATCGTGGTCACGGCGAACGACGTCACCGAACGGGTGCGCTCGGCGGAGGCATTGCGCGACAGCGAGCGGCGCACCCGCATCGTCATGGACAACGTTCCGGTGTTGATCGCCTATGTCGATCGCGAGCAGCGCTATCGCTTCGCCAACCATGCTTATCAGGCCGCACTTGGACTGAAGGAACAAGAGACCGACGGACGTTGGGTCGGCGACGTGCTCGATCCCGACCGCTACAACCGGCTGAAGCCCTTCATCGAGCAGGCGCTGAAGGGCATCCCCCAGAGCTTCGAGATCGACTTCCCCACCAACGATGCCAATATCCAGGTGGCCCAGGGCAGCTACATCCCGCATGTCGATGAGCGCGGCGAGGTCCTCGGCTTCTTCCTGCTCTATGTCGACACGACCGAGCGTCGTCTCGCCGAAGCGGCGTTGCGGCATGCCAACGAATCCCTCGAGCGCCGCGTCGCCGAACGCACCGCCGAGCTCGAAGCGGCGCGGCTGCGCGCGGAGGAAGCGAATATCGGCAAGACTAAGTTCATCGCTGCGGCGAGCCACGACCTCCTCCAGCCGCTGCACGCGGTCCGCCTGTTCGTGGCGGCGCTGACCGAGCGGTATCGGGACGAGGAGCTGGTCTCCAAGGTCGATCTCGGCCTCGGCGCGGTCGAGGCGCTGCTCGACGCGCTGCTCGACATCGCCAAGCTCGATGCCGGCGCGATCAGGCCCGAGAAGCGGCCGACGCCGCTCGGGCCGTTGTTGCAGTCGCTGGCCGATGCTTTCGCGCCGCTGGCCAGGCGCAACGGCATCGAGCTTAAATTGGTGAAGAGCCATGCCTGGGTGAACACCGATCCGGCGCTGCTCCGCCGCGTGTTGCAGAACTATCTCTCCAACGCCATCCGCTATGGACGCGCAACGGGGCCGCGTCCCCGCGTGCTCTTGGGCTGTCGGCGGCGCGAAGGTTCCCTGGCGATCGAGGTGCGCGACAACGGCCCGGGAATCCCCGAGACCCAGCAGGCGGCGATCTTCCAGGAGTTTACCCGGCTTCGAGCGACGCCTGCCGGAGGCGACCGTGGGCTTGGGCTCGGGCTTGCCATCGTCGATCGGATCGCCCGCATGCTCGGCCATCCGCGCTATCTCATCTCCGATGCGGGCGAGGGTGCCGCTTTCGGTATCACGGTGCCGCTGGCGCTCTCCGAGGCGCGGCCGAAGCTGGTGGAGCCCACCGAAGAAACACGCGGCGGGCTCCTCTCCCGCGCGCCCTTCGTCGCTTGCATCGACGACCATGCCCAGGTGCTGGAGGCGATGACGGCGCTGCTGGAGAGCTGGGGGTGCACCGTCGCGGCGGCGAGCAGTGCCGACCGTCTCCTGGCAGCCCTTACGGCGGGCGATCCCGATCGCCTGCGCCGACCCGACCTGCTGCTGATCGACCTCCATCTCGGCGACGACCGGCCGGACGGGATGGCGGAGCTCGCGACGCTGCGCAACCTCTGGGGCCCGGGCGTGCCGGCCGCCCTCATCACCGCCGACCGCGATCCCTCCGTGCTGGCGCGAGCCCGCGCCCTCGGCCTCGACGTGCTGCTAAAACCAGTGAAGCCGGCCAAGCTCCGCGCATTGCTGGCGCATTGCAACGTCAGGTCGGTGGCCTAGTCCTCGTTGGCCGGTACCGGCGCACGCTGCGTCGGGTCCAGCGCCAGTCTCTGCGCCGTGATCACCGCCTGGGTGCGGGAGCTGGCGCCGAGCTTGCGGAGGATCTCGGTGACATGGGCCTTCACCGTCGGCTCGGTGATCTGCAGCTCATAGGCGATCACCTTGTTGGCTTTGCCCTCGGCCATCAGCGCGAGGACACGATGTTGCTGCGGTGTCAGGCGCGCGATCCTTCCGGCGATGTCGCGATCGGTCTCGGCCAGCGCCTCGTCGGAAGCCTCGGGCGGCAGCCAGACCGTGCCGCTGAGGATCGCCCGCACCACTTCGAGGAACCGCTCGGAAGGGGAGAGCTTTGGGATGAATCCGGCAGCACCCATCTCGATCGCCTGGCGCATGGCGGCGGGATTGGTGGTCGCGGACACGATCGCGATCGGCACTGTCGGATGGCCCGCGCGCAAGGCGGCGAGGCCGGCGAGGCCTTGCATCCCCGGCATGTCGAGATCGAGGATGAGGAGGTCGGTCTCGGGCGCCGCCGCAAGTGCCGCCTGGGTCTCGCCGAGCGTGCCGGCATAGGTGACATCCGCCGACGGATAGGCGCTGCGCAGCGCCGAAGCGAGCGCGTCGCGCACCATCGGATGGTCGTCGGCGATCACGAATGACAGGGCCACGCCGACATTCGTCGGATCCATGGCGGGCCAATCTCCCCTGGATGCGTTCTTGGGCGGCTCCTCGACTGCGAAGATGACATATCGGGGTCCAAATCGGAAATGGCGGGCCTGTTGCGTTGCGGTACAAGCCCGCAACGCCGGGATGCGACCGGCCGCCGGGCCTGTTAGAGTGCTCGGACGCCGTGGCGGCACGGCACCCGATTCGAGAACCGCTGAGCATGCAGCCAAGCGAGAGCGATCCGTCGCTCCAAAGCCACCCCGAGGACAGGACCGCGGAACCCGAGGAGCTCCGGCTTGCGGCCGAGCTCTCGCGTTCCTTCGCCTCCTCGGACAATGTCGACGCGACGGTGCGCCAGGCGCTCGCCAACGTGATGCAGCTGCTGAAGGTCGAGGCGGGCAGCCTGTTCCTGGTCGAGGAGAAGGAGGGCGATCTCGTCTGCCGCGCCAGTCTCGGGCCCAACAGCATCGAGGGATTGCGGGTACCGAAGGGCAGCGGCATCGTCGGCCGCTCGGTCGCCGAGGACCGGATCGAGGCGGTCGAGGACGTCTCCCAGGATGCGAGCTTCTTCAAGAGCGCCGACGCCGCCTCCGGATTCGTCACGCGCTCGATCCTCTGCGCGCCGATGCGGGTCGGCAAGAAGCCGATCGGCGCCGTCGAGGTCCTGAACAAGCAGAACGGCAAGCCCTTCGATTCCAAGGACCGCGACATGCTCCAGGTGATGGGGAACGCCGCGGCGCTCGCCATCGCCAACGCACGGCTCGCCGACCAGCTGGTCGAGCAGGAGCGGATCAAGCGCGAGCTGGAGCTCGCCTCCGAGATCCAGAGAAGCCTGCTGCCGCCGGCGGATCCGGATTTGCCGATCCAGGGCATCAACCGTCCGATCCGCGAGGTCTCCGGCGACTTCTACGACTTCTTCACCCTGCCGGACGGCGTGATCGCCTTCTGCCTGGGCGACGTCTCGGGCAAGGGCATGAACGCGGCACTGCTGATGGCGAAGACCGCCAGCCTGTTCCGCTGTCTCGGCAAGACCATCCGCGCGCCCGCGCGCCTGATATCGATCTTGAACCGCGAGATCTGCGAGACCGCGAGCCGCGGCATGTTCGTCACCATGCTGGCCGGGCTCTACGATCCGGCGAGCGGCCTCTTGCGCTTCGCCAATGCCGGGCATCTGCCGCCGATCCTGCGCCGCCCGCATCAGGGCTTCCGCACGTTCGAGCCATCGGCGCCGCCGCTCGGCATCCTGCGCGACGCCGTTTTTCCGGAGGAGAGCATCCGCCTGCAGGACGAGATGTTCCTGGTCTTCTCCGATGGCGTCACCGAGTACCGCTACGGCAAGGACGAGGAGCTCGGCGCCGAAGGCCTCGACATGCTGCTGAACTTGAGCGAAGGGAAGCCGCTCGAGGATCGCCTCACCGATGTTCTGACCCAACTCGAGAAAGGCGGCTGGCGGGCACGGGACGACCTCACCATCCTCGCCATCGACGATTCGCTGGCGGCGCGGATCTGGCGCCGCGTGCCCTCGATCGCCACGCCGGAAAGCCGCTCCGAGTTCCTGTTTGGCATCACCGTCCCCGGCGAGCCCGACCGGCTGAAGCTGATGCGGCCGGCCTTGGCCGCCGCGGGACGGGCAGTCGGGTTCTCCGAGCAGGAGATCGCCGATCTCGAGCTGGCGGCGACCGAGGCCGCGGAGAACATCATCCTGCATGCCTATGGCGAGGGCCAGAAGGGCGATATCACCCTCGCCGTGCACCGGCTGGATGACGGGTTGATGTTGCGAATCAGGGATTTCGCCCCGAAGGTCGATCAGGCTAAAATACATCCGCGGCCGCTGGATGAGGTCCGCCCGGGGGGGCTCGGCACGCATTTCATTCGCGCCGTGATGGACGACGCGACCTTCATCCCCCTGCCGGATGGCGAGGGGAATCTGTTGGAATTGGTGAAGCGGCGGAAGCAGGGCTGAGATGGCGGTCGCGGGGATCACCGAAAGCGCGGGGCGTCTCGTGGTGGCGCTGGAAGGCGAGATCGACCTGGAACAGGCGGGCGCCGTCCGCCGTGCGCTGCTCGACAGCCTGAAGAAGGGCCGGCATGTCCTGGTCGATCTCTCGCAGGTGACCTACATCGATTCCTCCGGCATCGCGAGCCTGGTCGAAGGCTTGCAGGTCGCCCGGAAGCAGAAAAACGATCTCGGCCTGGTGGCGGTCAGCCAGCGCGTGCGCCGGGTGCTCGAGCTGGCGCGGCTCGACAAGGTGTTCCAGATCTACGCCGACCTTGCCGCCGCTGTCGGCGCCGAGGGCACGGCCGCCGGAACCGCCGCAGGAATCACCGCTGGCGCGACGACGCCCGCTGCCGGCAGCTAGCACCGGAATGTTATGAGCGTCGCCATCCGGGCCTTCGAGTCTATCGGCCGACGCTCGGTCGGATTCTTCGACCAGGTGGGCTATGGCTCGACGCTCTTCGCCGAAGCGCTCTACTGGCTCGCGGTCGGCTGGCGCCGGCGCCAGCCGGTGCGGATCCACGCCGTCTTCCATGAGATGCAGCAGATCGGCGTCGCCGCTCTCCCGATCGCAACGCTGCTCTCGGGCACGATCGGCCTCATGCTGGCGATCCAGTCGCTCTACTCGCTCGGCCTGTTCGGCGCGGAAGCCTATGCCTATATCGGCATCGCGCTTTCCGTGGTGCGCGAGTTCTCGCCGCTGATCATGGCGATCCTGGTCGCCGGCCGCTCGGGCTCGGCGATCGCCGCGAGGCTCGCCACCATGACCATCAACCAGGAGGTCGACGCGCTCCAGGTGATGGGCATCAATCCGGTGCGGTATCTCGTCTCGCCCGTGGTGGTGGCGCTGGCACTCATGCTGCCCTGCCTCGCCATGTGGGCCAACCTGGTCTCCGAGCTCACCGCCGGGCTCTACGTTTCCGCTGCGCTCAACTCCTCGCTTGGCGCCTTCGTCAACGACTCATTGACGGTGCTGAAGGTCGGCGACGTCTGGCATGGCATCGGCAAGGCGGGCCTGTTCGGCGTGCTGATTGCGCTGGTCGCCGTGGTCAACGGCTCCAGCGTCTCCGGCGGGGCCGAAGGTGTCGGCCGCGTCACCACCTGGTCGGTCGTGCAATCGATCTGCATGATCGTGGTCGCCGACATGGTCTTCGCCTATGTCGCCACGCGGTGACGGCATGCAGGCTGAGATCGACTACGCCCAGCATATCGCCGCCCTCCGCGCCCAGTCGCCGGCCACGCGCCCGACCGAGGCGGAGCTCAAGGTCCGGTCTAGGGTCGTCGAGGTCGACCGTCTCGATTTCTCCTTCGGGCCGCGCCAGGTGCTGTTCGACATCTCGCTCGACGTGCGCGAGGGCGAGATCATGGTGATCATGGGCGGCAGCGGTTCCGGCAAGACCACGCTGCTGCGCCATCTGGTCGGCCTGATGCCGCCGCAACCCGGCAAGGTGAAGCTGCTGGGGAAGGACCTGGGCTCGCTGAAGCCGGCGCAGCTGCTGGATTTGAAGCGCAAGATCGGCGTCGCCTTCCAGTTCGGCGCGCTGTTCAGCTCGATGACCGTCGCCGAGAACGTGAAGCTTCCCTTGCGCGAGCTGACCGATCTCGAAGAGACCACGATGGACATCATGGCGAACCTCAAGCTCGAGGTGGTCAACCTGTCCGGCTTCGGCGCGCTGATGCCGGCGGCGCTCTCCGGCGGCATGGTGAAGCGCGCCTCGATCGCCCGGGCCATCGTGATGGACCCGCGACTGCTGTTTCTCGATGAGCCATCATCAGGCCTCGACCCCGTGGTCTCGTCGGCATTGGACGACCTCATCCTGAAGCTGCGGGAGGCGATGGACATCTCGGTCGTGGTCGTCAGCCACGACATCGACAGCGCCTTCAAGATCGCCGACCGGATCACGGTGCTCGATCAGGGCCACATCCTGGCGATCGAGCGGGTCGAGAACATCCACAACTGCGGGAACGAGCGGGTGCGGAATCTGCTGAACCGCCGCTCGGTCGAGCCCGAGGTCGACCCTGCGGAGTATCTCGCACGGTTGACCGGGGGCTGACCGGGGGGCTGAGGCCGTGCGGGGCGGGGACGAAGTCGGCGTGCAAAGGGGATTGCGAGCGCAATGCGGAACTATTCCATCAATTATGTGACGGTCGGCGTCTTCGTCTCCGCCATGGTCGTGGCGCTCGTCGTGACCTTGACGATGATCGCCGGCCGCACCGGTCCGCGCGATCCCTACCGGATTCTCTTCGACAACGTCACCGATCTCAAATACGGCACGGTTGTGCGTTACGAAGGCTTTCCGGTCGGCCTGGTCGACAGGATCGATCCCATCTACCAGGACGGCAAGTATCGCTTCGCCGTCAACGTCAGCGTGATCAAGGATTGGCATTTCCCGGCCGATTCCAAGGCCAGCATCCGGTCCTCGAGCTTCCTGTCCGCGAAGACCATCGACGTCGCGGCCGGGAAATCGACCGAGGTGATCCCGGTTGGCGGCGATATCCAGGGCACCGGTCCCGGCGACATGTTCGCGCTGATGTCTGGGCTTGCGGGCCGCTTCGGATCGCTGCTCGACACCGGCGTCGTGCCGCTGCTCGACCAGCTGAAGACGTCGATCAGGCAATTGACCGACACCGCCAACGGCCAGATCGGCGGGCTCGGCGGCGACGTGCACACGCTCGTTACCAATGCCAACGGCAAGCTCGACGGCATCAGCGCTCAGATCGCGGAGCTCACCGCCGGACTTCAGGATAACGTCAGGCAGCTCCGCAAGGTCTTGTCCGACGGCAACGTCAAGCAGGTGGACGCGATCCTCGCCAACCTCGACACTGCCAGCAAGAGTGCCGACCAGACGCTGGCGCAATTGAACCTGCTCTCGGTCGAGGTCAACGGCGTCGCCCAGTCGCTCCATGCGATGGTGGAGCGCAACGGCAAGAACGTCGACAAATCGACCGCCGATCTCGAATACATCCTGCGCTCGGTCTCGTCGAACATCGACGCCATCACCAGCAATCTCGAAGGGACGTCTCGCAACATGAACGAGTTCAGCCGCCTGATCCGGCAGAATCCGGGCATCCTGCTCTCCGGCGGCAGCCCCGCGCCGGACCAAGGGCTGAAACCGATCCCTGGACAATGAAATCGGGGGCCAATGACATGATGCGCAAGACGCTGATGCTGCCGCTCCTGATCCTCGCCCTGGCGGGCGCGGGCTGCTCGGCGCCGACGGTGCCGAAGGAGCAGTATTTCCGCCTGACCGCCGGAGCGGCGCAGGCAAAGCTCGCCCATCCCTTGGCCGGGATCGTCGAAGTGGTGCCGTTGACCGCAGACGGCGTCACCGGCGAGCGCCCGCTGCTCTTCACCGCCGACGGCACCAAGCTCGAGCAGCGCAACTACGCTTACTGGACCGATGTGCCGATCGCCATGATTCGCGACCAGGTGATCGCCTATCTGCGCTCGGCCGGTGCCGCGGAGCAGGTGGTGCCGAGCGAGCTTCGCCTCGGCGGCAGCTATCGCATCCAGGGCGACATCAAGCGCCTGGAGCAGGCGGCAGGGCCGAAGGCCGACGCCGGAATCATCGAGCTCGAGCTCTCGGTGATCGACGAAAACGACGACCACCTCGTGCTCAGCAAGGTCTATCACGCCGAGCACGCGGCCAAAGACCACAGCATCGACGCCGCCGTGGCGGCGCTCAATGCCGGCTTGGACGACGTGTTGAAGCAGTTCGCGGCGGATCTCGACGCGCGCTGATCAGCGCTTCTCCGCGATCGGCAGGATGGCTGCCGTGGTGTCGAAGGCGATCGAGATGCGCTCGCCGCGGCCGAGCGTGGGCGCCAGGCGACGGTGTTGTGACAGCGCTGGACCTAGCGTTTCCGCAGCAGGAACATGCCCTGCTCGCCGAAGATGTTGGCGAGGCGGTGGCCCTTGAGCGCGTTGGCACGGCCGTGCTCGTCGATCGAGAGCGAGCGTTCGATCTCGACGTCGAGCTCCTGGCAGAGATCGACGAAGTCGAGGATGGTGCAGAAGTGGATGTTCGGCGTGTCGTACCAGCGCGCCGGGATGGTCTCGGTCTCCGGCATGCGGCCGGTCCAGACCAGGTTCCAGCGCACCTTCCAATGACCGAAATTGGGGAAGGAGACGATCGCCTTGCGTCCGATCCTGACCAGGTTCTCGACCACGCGCCTGGGCTCGCGGGTCGCCTGCAGGGTCTGCGACAGGATCACATAGTCGAAGGCGTCGGCCGGGTACTGCGTGAGGTCGGTGTCGGCATCGCCTTGCACGACCGAGAGGCCCTGGGCGACGCAGGCGTTCACGCCCGCCTGAGAGAGCTCGACGCCGCGGCCATCGACCTGCTTGAAATGGCCGAGATAATCGAGCAGCGCACCGTCACCGCAGCCAACGTCGAGCACGCGGCTCTTCGGCTCGACCATGTCGGCGATCAGCTGCAGATCGACACGGATCCGCGCGTCCGGCACGCGGCTCGCCTTCCGAAGCGGCGGATTGAACGATGTGTCGGCGATCGTCATGGCATCACCGCAAGCCCCGGTGCTCGGCGCAGCCTTCGAGGAAGCCGCGCATCACCGCGAAGAGCTCCGGCTCCTCCAGCAGGAACGCGTCGTGGCCCTTGTCGCTCTCGATCTCGACGAAGCTGACATTGGCGGCGCAGGCGTTCAGGGCGTGGACGATCTCGCGGCTCTCCGAGGTCGGGAACAGCCAGTCGCTGGTGAAGGAGATCAGGCAGAACCGGGTCTTGGTATCCTTGAAGGCATTGGAGAGGAGGCCGCCATGCTCCGCGGCGAGGTCGAAATAGTCCATCGCGCGGGTGATGTAGAGATAGGAATTGGCATCGAACCGGTCGACGAAGATCGAGCCCTGGTGGCGGAGATAGCTCTCCACCTGGAAATCGGC
>DATKMF010000183.1:0-25744 GCA_035542015.1 Candidatus Cybelea sp. | reverse complement strand
TGCTCTTCGCCGACGAGCCGACCACGGCGCTCGACGTGACGGTGCAGGCCCAGATCCTGGAGCTGATCGCCGAGCTCGCGCGCGATTTGAAGACCGCGGTGGCCATCGTTACCCACGACCTCGGCGTCATCGCGCGCCTCTGCGACCGGGTGATCGTGCTCTATGGCGGCCGCATCATGGAGGAGGGCACGATCGACGAGATCTTCTACGAGCCCAGGCATCCCTACACCGAAGGCTTGCTCGCCTCGACGCTTCGGCTCGACGAGAAGGTGCATGGCGTGCTGAAGACCATCCCCGGCCAGCCGCGTGCAGCCATGGGAGATTTCCCTGGCTGTCCCTTCGAGCCGCGCTGCCCGAAGCGGGTCGAGCGCTGCAGGTCCGAGATGCCGGCGCTTCGTGCCGGCGCGACCGGGCGCGCCGTCGCCTGCCATGAGAGCGAACCCTGACATGGCGGACGGAAGCGCCACGCCGAGCCTGCTTTCGGTCGAGGACCTCAAGGTCCACTTCCCGGTGAAGGGCGGTGTCCTCGGCTTGACCCACGCCCACGTGCGCGCGGTCGACGGCGTCAGCTTCGACCTGAAGCCCGGCGAGACTCTCGGCATCGTCGGTGAGTCCGGCTGCGGCAAGTCCACGCTCGGCCGCGCCGTGCTGCGCCTCATCCGGGCCACCGAGGGGAAGGTGGTCTGGACCGGGAAGGATCTCTTCGACCTCGGCGCCAAGGATCTTCGAGCCGAGCGGCGGCAGATGCAGATCATCTTTCAAGACCCTCTGGCTTCGCTCGACCCCAGGATGTCGGTCGAGACCATCATCGGCAAGCCGCTTCGCATCTTCCACCCGGAGCTCTCGCGCGCCGAGGTGCGGAAGCGCGTCTTCGAGACCATGAACCAGGTCGGTCTCGCCGCCAGCATGGCCAATCGCTATCCGCACGAGTTCTCAGGCGGCCAATGCCAGCGCATCGGCATTGCCCGCGCGATCATCCTGAAGCCGAAGCTGATCGTCTGCGACGAGCCGGTTTCGGCGCTGGACGTCTCGATCCAGGCCCAGATCATCAATCTGCTGATGGAGCTCCAGCGCTCGCTGGGGCTTTCGCTGCTCTTCATCTCGCACAACCTGGCCGTGGTCCGGCATATCAGCCATCGGGTGATGGTGCTTTATCTCGGCAAGGTGATGGAGATCGCCGAACGCGATGATTTCTATGCCCGGCCATTGCACCCTTATTCCGAGGCGCTGATCTCCGCCGTGCCGATCGCCGATCCCCGGATCGAGCGCAGCCGCGCGCGCGTGCTGATCCAGGGCGACATCCCGTCGCCCATCAATCCACCGAGCGGCTGCCGCTTCCGCACCCGCTGCCCGCGTGCGACGGCGATTTGCGCAGAACAGGAACCGGCGATGCTCGATTATGGCAAGAGTCATTTCGCCGCCTGCCACCATATCGAAGCGTGAACAGATTGCCCCGCGACATCGCCCAGCACGACGATTTCCTGGACACGCTGCTGCACGTGCCGCAGCTCTACATGGCGCGGATCTCGCCGGACGGACGGTGGGCTGCCTGGATCTGGGCTGGCCTCGCCGAAACCACCCAGCTCTGGATCGCGGCGGCCGACGGTCAGACGCCGCCGCGCTGTCTGGTCGGCGATGACTGGGACTGCGACTCCTTCCGCTGGGCGCCGGACAGCGCCGCCATCGTCTACGCGCGTAGCAAGGATGGCGACGAGCGCGCCGGCCTGCATCTCGTCTACCTCGACGGCCGGCCTGGCGTCGCCCTGACCGAGGATCGGCCGGACTATTACATCCACGGCGGACAGCTCGCCGCCGACAGGCGCGCCTTGGTTTTCGCGGCCAACGTCGATCCCGTCACCGGTGGCGAGATCGAGCCCTCGCTGATCTACCGGCAGGATGGTCCTCGGGGGCCGCGCCGTGTGCTCGCGAGGCCGGAGCGGCCGCTCTACAACATACCGCTGCTTTCGCCCGACGATCGGCACATCCTCTATCAGCGCAACGACCCCGATCCCGCCGGCGCCCAGCTCTGGCTGACCGACATCGACGGCAGCATCGACCGCGAGATCGTCAATGTCGGCGCGGATAAGAAGGCCGACGGCAGTTGGGCGCCGGACGGCAAATCGGCCGTCGTCATCGCCGAGACCGAGACGCATCGCAAGATCGGCCTCTGGCGCCTGGACGGTGATGACGTCCGGTGGCTGATCGACGACCCGGATCGTCCGATCGCCGATGCCGTCTGGCCGCGGCGGTCGACGGAGATCATCGTCGAGGAGACGCGCGAGGCGCGGCTGGTGAGCAGTCTGCTCGATCCGGCAGCCGGCCGGGAGCGTCCCTTCGGTTCCTTGCAAGAGGGCCAGTTGACGCCGGTCGGCGTACTTGCCGACGGCGCCTGGCTTGCCTGGCACTACAGCGCGCGGCATCCGGCGCGGCTGGTGCGCGTTGCCCTCGAGCCGCGTGGGCCGCGCATTCTTGGCGAGCTCTCGCTTCATCCCGCGGCGCGGATTCCGGCTCCCGCCGAACTCGTCCCGGCCGAAGATTTCCGTTGGCAGTCCGAGGACGGCACTGCGATTCAGGGCTGGCTCTACCGCGCGCGTGGAACGGCGATCGGCACGATCCTCGACGTTCACGGCGGACCGACCGGTCATGACGAGGATGCGTTCTCGGTCGATCCGCAATATTTCGCGCGGGCCGGCTTCAATGTGCTGCAGCCGAACTACCGCGGCTCGACCGGCTTCTCGCTCGCCTTCCAGGAATCGATCAAGAAGGAGGGCTGGGGCGGGGTGGAGCAGGTCGACATCCGCTGCGGGGCCGAAGCGCTGATCAACGCCGGCATCGCCGAGCGGGGCAGGATCGGCATCACCGGTACGTCCTATGGCGGCTACTGCTCCTGGTGGGCGATCACCCATTTCCCAAGAGAGACCATAGCGGCAGCAGCGCCGATCTGCGGCATGACCGATCTCGTCGTCGATTATGAGACCACGCGGCCGGACTTGCGGCCTTATTCCGAGGAGATGATGGGCGGTTCACCCGCCGAAGTGCCGGAGCGCTTCCGCGAGCGCTCGCCGATCAACTACGTGCAGAACATCAAGGGAAAGCTGCTGATCATCCAAGGCGCCAACGATCCCAATGTGACGCCGCAGAACGTCGCCGACATGCGCTGTCGGCTGGACGCCGCGCGCATTCCTTACGAGGTGCTGATCTTCGAGGACGAGGGTCACGGCATTGGCCGCCCCGCGAACCGCAAGACGCTGCTCAAGCGGCTCGCCGCCTTCTTTTCCGATGCCTTTGCATGACCGGGAACGAGGTCGCCGAAACGGCGCGCCGCTGGGCACGCTATCCGATCCTGTGGTCGCCGCGCGGCTCGGGCGACGGCAGGTGGCTGGCCTGGACCTGGACCGGTATCACCGAGACCGGCGAGGTCTGGATCGCGCCGACCGACGGGTCACAGCCGCCGCAGCGGTTGACGACCGGCCATGATCATTTTTTCGTACGCAGCCTGTCCGAGGACGGGAGCAAGCTCGTGGTCGCGCAATCGATCGGCGGCGATGAGCACGACCGCCTCTATCTGCTCGACCGCACGACTTACGCGCTGCAACCGCTGACCCCGCGCCAATCGGATAACTACGTGTTCGGCGGCTCACTCACCCGGAGCGGCGCCTCGCTGATCTATTCGGCGGATTTCGACTATGAGACGCCCCAGGCGGCGGGCGGCAGCCGGATCCATCGCTTGGATCTCGCGACCGGCGCGCGGCGCGTGCTGGCGCGGTCGGAGAGCGTCTGCGATCTCGAGCCCGAGCTCTCGCCGGATGGCGGCCTCGTGCTCTACGGAAGCTGCGACCGCCATCCGAGCGGCGTCCAGATGCGCATGGTCGGCATCGACGGCAGCAACGATCGCGAGATTCTCAGCGCCGGCGATCGCATGAAGGCCCGCGCGCATTGGCTCGGCGAGGGCCGGCGTCTCATCGTCCTGGCGGAGACCGAGACGCATGAGCGGGTCGGCGTGCTCGACCTCGACACCGGAAGGCTGCGCTGGCTGATCGACGATCCGCGCCGCGCGATCGAAGGCATCGTTGCCGGCCGCGACGGCGGCAGCGCGATGCTGCTGGACTACATCGATGGACGGCTCGCTCCGAAGCTGCTCGACGCGGAGACGGGCGTGGAGCGGGATTTTGCCGTCTCCGATGCCAGCCTGTTGCCGATCGCGCAATTGCCGGGCGGCGACTGGATCGCCGAGCGCTACAGCGCGGCGGGGGTGCACGATCTCCTGCGCGTCGATCCCGGGACGATGCGCACGATCGATCTCACGCGGACGGCCGATCGGTTTCCGCTGCCGTCCGACGCGTTTTCCCATGCGCGCGACTTCCGCTGGACCTCGACGGACGGCCAGACGGTCCAAGGCTGGCTCTACGAGCCGCTGGGAGAATCGCGCGGCCTCGTGGTCTGGGTGCATGGTGGGCCGACCTGGCACAGCGAGGATTGGGTCAATCCGATCATCCAGTTCCTGGTCGCCACGGGCTTCACGGTGCTCGATCCCAACTATCGCGGCTCGACCGGATTCGGTCGTGCCTTTCGCGAGGCGATCAAGCGCGAAGGCTGGGGCGGCGGCGAGCAGGACGACATCCGCTCCGGCATCGAGGCACTGATCGCCTGCGGCAAGGCGTGCCGAGGCCGCATCGGTATCGCCGGCCTCTCGTATGGCGGCTACTCCTCCTGGATCGGGATCACCCGCTTCGCCGACCTGGTGAATGCTGCGATGCCGATCTGCGGCATGTATGAGCTCGCGCTCGACTACGACGCGACCGGCATGCCGCACGGCCGCGCTTATTCGATCGAGATGATGGGCGGCACGCCGACCGAGGTGCCGGAGCGCTATCATCGCGCGTCGCCGAGCAACTTCGTGCGCGAGATCAAGGGCAAGCTGCTGATTGTCCACGGTCTCGCCGACAGCAATGTCTCGCCGGAGAACACGCGATGCGCCTGCCGCGATCTCGACGCGGCGGGGATCCGCTACGACCTCCTGACCTTTCCGGACGAGGGCCACGGCGTCTACAAGACAGGCAATCGCGAAACGCTGCTGACCCGCATGGCCGGCTTCTTCGGCGCGGCGTTCGACTGACCAATTCAAGGAACTCCCATGAACCAGGAAAAGCTGACGCAATTCGTCAACCACATCTGGGACCAGGAAGCGCTGCCGCTGCTCATCGACTATATCAAGATCCCGAACAAGTCGCCGGAGTTCGACCGCGACTGGGAATCTCATGGCCATATGGATCAGGCGGTCGAGCTGCTCTCAGGCTGGGCGCGGCGCAAGATCGCAGGCTTCGCCGGCGCCACGCTCGAAATCATGCGCCTGCCCGGGCGAACCCCGCTCATCGTCATCGACCTTCCCGCCACCGGAAACAACCGGGAGACGGTGCTGCTCTACGGTCATCTCGACAAGCAGCCGGAGATGGTCGGCTGGGCCGACGGCCTCGGCCCCTGGGTCCCAGTCTTGAAGGACGGAAAGCTCTACGGCCGTGGCGGCGCCGATGACGGCTACGCGATCTTCGCGGCGATCTCGGCGATCGCCGCGCTGCGAGAGCAGGGCATCGGCCACGCGCGCGCGATCGTGTTAATCGAGGCCAGCGAGGAATCCGGCAGCCCCGATCTGCCGCATTACATCGATCACATGGCGGAACGCATCGGCACGCCGGCGCTGGTCGTGTGCCTCGATTCCGGCTGCGGTAACTACGATCAGCTCTGGCTCACGACGTCACTGCGCGGGCTGTGGAACGGCATCGTCACCGTGCGCGTGCTGGAGGAGGGCGTGCATTCCGGCAGCGCCTCCGGTGTCGTGCCGTCGAGCTTCCGCATCCTGCGCCAGCTCCTGTCTCGCATCGAGGACGAGGAGACCGGCGCCGTCCAACCGCCGGAGCTGTTCGTCCAGATCCCGCCCGATCGTATCGCCCAGGCCCGCGATGTCGGGGCGGCGCTCGGTGCTAAGGTGGCCGGCAGCTATCCGTTCGCCGCAGGGATCAAGCCGGTCTCCGACGACCCGACCGAGCTCATCCTCAATCGCACCTGGCGCCCGCAACTTGCGATCACCGGAATGGAAGGCCTTCCGGCACCCGCCAATGCCGGCAACGTCATGCTGCCCTTCACCACGGCGACGCTCAGCCTGCGCCTGCCGCCGTCGCTGGATGCGGACAAGGCCAGTGGTCTCATCGAAGGGCTCCTGACGCAGGACGTGCCCTACGGCGCGAAGGTGGAGCTCAAGATCCGCAGCGCCAGCGGTGGCTGGAACGCGCCGCGGCTGGCGCCCTGGCTGGAGCAATCGCTGGCCGCCGCATCACAGTTCGCGTTCGGCCGGCCCCCGGCCTATATGGGCGAGGGCGGCAGCATTCCCTTCATGGGCATGCTGGGCGAGAAGTTTCCCCAGGCCCAGTTCGTCATCACCGGCGTGCTCGGACCGCACTCGAATGCGCATGGCCCGAACGAGTTCCTGCACATCGCGACGGCGAAGCGTGTCACCGCCGTGGTGGCGCAGGTTCTCGCGGATCACAACGCAAAGGCCTGAGCGCGCTTAGCCGAGCAGCTGGCGCGCCTTCACCAGCTCTTCGGCGAGCCGGTCGATATCGCCGGCATGGGAGTGCACGGCGAAGGATGCGCGGATCGTGCCGGTAATGCCGAGATGCTCCATCAGCGGCTGGGCGCAGTGATGGCCGGTGCGCACGCAGATGTCGGCGGCGCCGAGCAGCGTGCCGACGTCATGCGGATGGAGACCATCCATGACGAAGGAGACGATGCCGGCACGGCGCCTCGGCGTGCCGATCAGCTTCAGCCCCGGGATCTCTCCGAGCTTGCCGATGGCATAGTTCGCCAGCGCGCGGTCATGGGCACCGATCTGCTCGAAGCCGACGCTCTCGATGAAATCGAGCGCGGTCGCGAGCCCGATCGCGGCGGCGATCGGCGGCGTTCCCGCCTCGAAGCGCCGCGGCGCCTCGGCGAAGACCGTGCGCTCGAAGGTGACGGTGCGGATCATGTCGCCGCCGGTTTGCCAGGGCGGCATTTCCTCCAGGAGCGCCGCCTTGCCGTAGAGCACGCCGATCCCGTCCGGCCCGTAGACCTTGTGGCCGGTGAAGGCGAGAAAATCGCAGTCGAGATCGGCGACGTCGAGCCGGAGATGCGGCGCGGCCTGAGCCGCGTCCACCATGGCCCGCGCGCCGGCAGCCCGGGTGAGAGCGATGATCTCCTTGAGCGGTGTCACGGTGCCGAGCGTGTTGGCGACGGCGGTGATGCAGACCAGCTTGGCGCCGGGCAGCATCCGGCGCAACGAGTCCATATCGATATCGCCATGTCCGTCGATCGGCAGCAGGTCGAGCCTGATCCCGCGACGGTCGCGCAACTGCTGCCAGGGCACGATGTTGGCGTGGTGCTCCAGCTGCGAGATCAGCACCCGGTCGCCCGACTGCAGGAACCTGTCACCGTAGCTATAGGCAACGAGATTGATGGATTCCGTGGCGCCCCGGGTGAAGACGATCTCCTCCGGCCGAGCGTGAATGAAGCGTGCCACGCGCGCCCGCGCCGCCTCGTAGGCCTCGGTCGAGCGCTCGCTCAAGGGATAGACGCCGCGGTGGATGTTGGCGTAATCGCGCTCGTAGAAATCCCGCAGCCGGTCAAGGACTATTGCGGGCTTCTGGGCGCTGGCGGCGCTGTCGAGGTACGCTATGGGCTTTCCTTCCGTTCTCGCCCGGGCGAGCAAAGGAAAGCGGTCGGGATCGACCAAGGGCGCCAGCTCATTCAGGGTGTCGTTCATGGTCGCGCATGACGGCGGCGCCCATCCGGCTTGTCAAGCTTGACCGCCACGAACTTCGCCGCGTGTTATGCTGCGCCAATCTTGACAGCCGATGCGGCGGGCGTGATCATTTGTGTACAAACAATCTCGGCGCCGGATCGGGCGATCGGCATCCACGGGAAGACCCACAGGGAGGGCGAAAATGACAGAGATTTCAAAGTTCCGGCCGAAAGCCTTCGGCCGGAGCAATCGGCGCCAGTTTCTGGCCGGCGCCAGCGCGCTCGGCGTCGGCGCCGCGGTTCTCGGCGCACCGCGCATCGTTCGCGCGGCGGGCGATGTGAAGGTCCTCAACTGGCAGGGCTACGGCACCGACGAGGCTTGGTCGATCGACGCCTTCCACAAGGCGACCGGTAACAACGTGGTGCACGACTACTACAATTCCGAATCCGAGATGATCACCAAGCTGCGGACCAATCCCGGCGGATATGACGTGGTCCTCACCAACTGCGCCTGGAACGGCCTTGCCTCCAAGGAAGGGCTGGTGCAACCGATCGACACGTCGAAGATCGGCAACTGGGGCGATCTCAACCCGGCGTTCCGGGATTCGCCTTTGTTGAACGACGGCGGCAAGACCTACGGCGTCTCCTGGGTCTGGGGCATCACTGCGATCGCCTACAACACCGATGTCTTCAAGGAATCGCCGGGGACCCTGGCGACGCTCTGGGATCCCAAGCTGAAGAAGCGGGTCGCGCTCCGCGACGACGGGATCGAGGCGGTGAGCTTCGGCGCCATTGCCACGGGGCAGGACATGAACCACCCCGCGGATCTGGCCAAGGTCAAGGCGAAGCTCATGGAGCTGAAGCCCAACGTCGCCTATATCTGGCAATCCGAGGACGACTGGAACAAGCAGTTCGCCGCCAAGACCTTCGACATCTCAGTCTACTGGAGCGGGTCGGCGATCCGCAGCAAGACCAACTTCAAGCTGCCGGTCGGCTACTACGTGCCGAAGGAAGGCGGCATCGGCTGGTTCGACGGTCTCGCGGTCGCCAAGGGCGCCCCCAATGCCGACGGCGCCCATGCCTTCATCAACTGGATGGTCGATCCCAAGTTCTACGTTGACTGGGAGACCAAGGTCGGCGCGCCGGCCTCGGCCAATCCAAAGGCGATGGCGGCACTCCCGGACACCGATCCATCGAAGGCGCTCTACGGAGATGCCGAATCGGTGAAGCGCCTGCAATTCATGGCGCCGCTGAGCGACAAGGAGAAGCAGGACTACTCCGATCTCTGGACTGAGGTACGGACGGCCTTCGCGGGGTAGCCGCTCCGGATCTTCTGCTGGATGGATCTGGCGCTGGATCTCGGGCGTCGAGGCTGCATCAACCCTCTCCCTCCGCCCTCCCCCAATCTTGGGGGAGGGGACTGGAGCGAGTGGTTCGGTCTATCGGAGAGTCATGGCTGGCACCTTCTCCCCTCACCCAAGATTGGGCGAGGGTAAGGGAGCGGGTTGACGCAGCCGCGATGTTCTAGATCCAGCGCCGGGTCTATGAACAGGGGGGACGAGCCACCACAATGTCGCCACGGCAGCGGCAGATCTGGGCGATCTTCGGCCTGACCGGTCCGGCCTATTTCTGGCTGACGCTGACCATCTTTCTGCCGCTCTCGGCGATGCTCTATTGCAGCGTGCTCGACACCTCGCCGCTGGTGCCGCGACCGGCGCACCTCACGCTGCAGAATTACGCCGCCTGGTTCCAGAAGCCCTTCTACCCGCCGCTCACCTGGTGGTCGGTGCTGCTCGGCGTCTGGACCACCTTCTTCTGCTTCCTGGTCGGCTATCCTGCGGCCTATGCCCTGGCGAAGCGCATCAAGGGGCGCTGGCGCGAGGCGCTCTTTCTGTTGATCGTGCTGCCGTTCTGGAGCAACGCGCTGGTTCGCGTCTTCTCCTGGACCATGGTGCTGCGCCAGGGCGGGCTGATCGACCTCGCGATCCACGCGATCGTGCCCAATGCACCCACGTTCAACCTGCTCTTCACTTACCCCGCAGTGGTGATCGGGCTGGTGCACTCCTACGTGCCCTACATGATCCTCACCTGCTACGTCTCACTCCAAGCGATCGATGAATCCCTGATGGAGGCGGCGCGCAGCCTCGGCGCCGCGAATCTGACCGTATTTCGTCGCGTCGTATTCCCCTTGAGCCTGCCGGGCGTGATCTCGGGCGGCATCCTGATCTTCGTGCCGGTGATCGGCTCGTTCATGGAACCGCGGATCCTCGGCGGCGCCAAGGGTGCCACGCTCGGCATGAATATCGAGGAGCAGTTCACGGTGACGGCAAACTGGCCGCTCGGCGCAGCACTCTCCTTCACCATGCTGGCGATCGTGCTCGTCATCTTTGCCGTGCTCTACCCAATCCTGAAGCGCCGCGGGGTCTGGGCATGAGCGCAACCCCTGAACGCGCGCGCAAGCCGCGCTTCGATTTCGCCGCGGCGATCGCCAAGGCATACTTGGCGCTCATCCTGATCTTCCTCTATGTGCCGATCCTTGTGATGGCGGTGCTCGCCTTCAACCGCTCGCCGCTCTACCAGCTGCCGTTCGAGTTCGACCTGCGCTGGTTCAAGGACCTCGCCGCCAACGACCGGCTGCTCGCGGCAGGGCGCAACAGCGTGGTGATCGCGCTCGCCAACACCGTGCTTGCGACCTTCCTCGGCACCGCGGCGGCGCTCGCGTTCTCGCGCTACACCTTCCGCGGCCGCGGTCTCATGCAGCTCCTGTTGCTGCCGCCGATCACCATTCCCTGGCTGGTGATCGGCACCGCGATGCTGGTCTTCTTCTATTGGACCTTCCCGGCCCTCGGCCTGCCGCCGCGCGGCCTGCATTCGATCCTGCTCGGCCACGTGGCGCTGTCGCTGCCCTATGTGATCATCGTGGTCGGCGCGCGACTCGCGGATTTCCCGAAATCGGTGGAGGAGGCGGCGGCGACCTTGGGGGCGACGCCCTGGCAGACCTTCTGGCGCGTCTCGGCGCCGATCATCGCGCCCGGCGTGGTGGCGGCTGCGCTCTTCGCCTTCGCCACCTCGTTCGACCAGTTCGTGATCTCCTACTTCCTGGCGCCGCCCGGCGTCACCACCTTGCCGGTCGAGATCTACACCTCGATCCGCAAGGGCTTCACCCCGGAGATCAACGCCATCTCCACCATCATCATCGCGGTTTCCATGGGCATCATGCTGATCACGGCGCGGTTCTATAAGTTCGGCGGCGAGCGATGAGCGAGGTCAAGGTCGTCGATTGCGTCAAGCGCTACGGCCAGCTCGCGGCGCTCGACAATGTTTCGTTGACCTTCACCAACGGCGAGTTCTTCGGGCTCCTAGGACCGAGCGGCAGCGGCAAGACCACGCTGCTTCGCGCTATCGCCGGCTTCATCGAGCTCGACCGCGGCGAAGTGCTGCTCGACGGCAAGGACATCGGCCCGATGCCGGTGCACAAGCGCGACATCGGCATGGTGTTCCAGAACTACGCGCTCTTCCCGCACATGACCGTGTTCGACAACGTCGCCTTCGGCTTGAGCGTCCGCAAGCTACCACAGGATGAGATCCAGCGGCGGGTCGGCGAGATCCTCGACCTGGTGCAGCTCTCGGGCATGCACGCGCGGAAGCCGAAGCAGCTTTCCGGCGGTCAGCAACAGCGCGTGGCACTCGCCCGCGCGCTGGTCACGCATCCCAAGGTCCTGCTGCTGGACGAGCCGCTCGGTGCCCTCGACAAGCATCTCCGCGAGGAGATGCAGGTCGAGCTCAGGCGCATCCAGCGCGAGGTCGGGATCACGACCATCTTCGTGACTCACGACCAGGAGGAGGCGATGACACTCTGCGACCGCATCGCCATCATGAACCAGGGCGCCATCGTGCAGGTCGGGCCGCCGCTCGAGGTCTATGAACATCCGACCAATCGCTTCGCCGCCGGCTTTCTCGGTGTCGCCAATTTCCTCGAAGGCCGGGTCGCCGCCGTCTCGGGCCATGAGGCGCGGATCGAGCTGGCGCTCGGTGGCGAGGCCGTGGCGGCGGCCGACGGCTATCGCCCCGGGGACCCCGCAGTGCTCGCGGTGCGGCCGGAGAAGATCGGCATCGCGGCCGGCGGCTCCGCCGCGGGCACCAATGCGCTGGCGGGCACCGTGATCGGCGCGGTCTTCTCCGGCAGCAGCACGACCTACCGCGTGCAGGTCGGGGATCAGGTGATCGCGGTGTTCCAGCAGAACAGCGCGCCCCATCTTCTCCAGCCCAATGACCGCGTGACCCTCCACTGGTCTGCGGAACACAATGTGCCCGTGGCACCGTGAGTCGAGAGCGGGGGAAGCGTTATGGCTGATCTTTCCCGAGCCATGCACATCGTCGTCGACATGCAGCGCCTCTTCTCCGAGCATCCGGACTGGGCCGTCAAGGACATCGGGCGCATCCGCGGCGAGGTGCAGCGCATGGCCGAGCGCAAGCCCGGCCGCACGTTGTGGACGCGCTTTATCCCGGCCGCCACGGCTCGGGACGCCAAAGGCTCGTGGCGCGCGTACTACGAGGCTTGGCCGCGGGCGACGCTGGAAGGCGGCGGTGCAGACTATGTCGATCTTCTGCCGGAGCATCGCACGCTCGCGGGCAGGGGTGCGGTGTTCGACAAGTCGGGCTTCTCCGCCTTCGGCAATGAACGCTTCGCCGCGGCGCTGCAGTCGGCTGGGGTCGATACGATCCTGCTCTCGGGGGTCGAGACCGATGTCTGCGTCTGGGCGACGGCGCTCGATGCGATCGAACTGGGCCTCTTCGTCGTGCTCGCACGCGATGCGCTCACCGGCTTCTCGCCCGAGGCACATGCAGCCGTGCTCGATGTGATCGCACCGCGCTACGTGCCGCAGATCGCGGTGATGACGAGTGGGGAGATCGACGCCGCGTGGAAATAGTCTCCCCCGATCGCGCCTGGAACACCTGGGACAGCGTCTATCCGGTGCAGATGACCTATCTGCCGCTCGGCTTGACCGTGACGCCCTGCGCCTATGCTGCCAGCACCGGCACGTTCACGATGTTTCCGGCGACCGCGCCTGGCCTGAGACTGGGTGAACGGGAGGTCGATGGGCGCTCGATCGATCTGCAGCTCGAACATGCCGGCACCATCTTGGACTGGCATTACGAGAAGCCGGGCAATCGGCTCCTTCGTGGCGGATGGAAGGCGGTGAAGCTCGCCGAGTGGGGTTTGCGGTTCTGGATCATTCTGGTGTTTCGACACTATCCGAAGGGAGATGGGCAGCTCGTCGACTGGACCTATCAGCCGGAACATGGATGGCTGAGCACCGAGTTCGGTGGGATTCGGATGGGAATGGAAGGTGACGCGCCGCCGTTGATGGCGACCTTCCATGAATCGATCGAGGCTCTCGAAGCCGAGCTCAAGCAGTACGGCTACTTCTATCTCGGCTCCCGAGGCAGGCACGGCAAGGTGGCTGCGCTTCGCTACAATCTCGAGGAAATGCCGCAACTCAGTTTCCGGATCTATCAGGGCGAAGAGGGATCGCGCATCCGGTATCCAACCGGCCGTGTTGTTAGCTCGCCCAATCCGCTGCAATCCGGCTTCTCCTCGCAGCCACTCGATGCGCTGCGTGACCTGGTCGGCTGGAACACGGTGTTCGACCCGATCAACCGCCGGCCCTACATGTCGCTCTCCCGCAACTGGGTGGCGCAGAAGTTCGGCGGGTTCGGGGTCTGGCTGGACGATCTCTTCTACCATGCGCTGATGTCGGCGCTGTTCGATCCGGTGCTCGCCCGCGATTGCATCAAGGCGGTGCTGGCGACCGAGACGCCGGAGGGCAATCTCGCCTGCCTCGTCACCGGCCGCGACCGCTGGATCGACCGCTCCCAACCGCCGATCTGCAGCTTCATCCTCTGGAAGATCTGGCAGCATACCGGCGACGACACGCTGCTCGACCTCGCCTTCGATCGCCTCTTGAAGAATCACGACTGGTGGTTTGCGCGGCGCGAGGGCAGGGGTGCCGCAGAAGGGTTGATGTGCTGGGGCACGTCGCCGGTCGGCGACGGGCTCTACATGCGCACCAAGCTCGGCGCCAAGAACGAGTCCAGCATGGACAATTCACCGATCCATGACGAGGCGCAGTACGATTCCGAGACCGGGCTGCTGGATGCGGCGGATGTCGGCCTCAACAGCCTCATCGCGTTGGATGGCGAGGTGCTGGCGCTGCTGGCGCGGCACCGCGGCGACGCGGCGCTGGCGCATCGCCTGGAGCAGCGCGCCGCCACCCTGCGGGAGCGGATCGAGGAGCGGCTCTGGGATCCGCAGCGTTCGGTCTTCGCCAACCGGCGCTGGAGCGGCGATTTCATCCGCAGCATCGCGCCCACAAGCTTCTACCCGCTGCTCGCCGGCGCCGCCAACGACCGGCAGCAGGCGCATCTGATGCACTGGCTGCACGATCCGCAGGCCTTCGGCGGCCCATCGCGGCTGCCCTCGGTCACGCGTGGCGACCCTGCCTATGGCGACAATGTCTACTGGCGTGGCCGGATCTGGCCGCCGCTCAACTACCTCACCTATGGCGGGCTGAAGCGCGCGGGCTTCGATGCCGAGGCCGCACGGCTCGCTGAGGACAGTCTGCGCCTCTTCGCCCAGGCCTGGGCCAAGCGGCAGATGCCGGAGAATTTCAGCGCCGAGACCGGCCATGCCGACGACCAGCCGGACACCGATCTCTTCTACGGCTGGGGCGGGCTGATGCCGCTGATCGGCGTCAACGCAGTGATCGACGTGTCGCCCTGGCATGGCTGGGAGATCAACCCGCGCCCGGTCGGTGCACGGGGCGACTGGCGGCTCGGTCCGTTGCGCGCCTTCGGTCGGCGCGCGGAGCTTGCGGTCGAGAGCGGCTGGCTCACCCTGACCCTCGACCAGCGGCCGGTGCTGCAGACCGACATCGCCACCCCGCTACGCCAGGTGGAGATCGGCCGCGAGAGCCTGGTTCTCGAAACCCAGGGCGGCGGTACGATCGTTCTGCCCGGGCACGCGCCGGCGTCGCTCACCCGGGCGGAGTTCGACGGGCGCGACCTCGGCCTGACCCAGCGACAGGGGGAGGCGGCTGTCATGCTTCCCCTGTATGATACCCCCCGCCGCCTGGAGCTGCGCTGGACTGCAGCCTGACGGTGCCCGCCTTTCCGCTTACCCGTCGCGCCCTGGGGGACATCCGTCATGATCGTGGTCTTCGGCTCGCTGAACGTCGATCTGCTGATCCCGGTCGAGCGCCTGCCGCGCCCCGGCGAGACCGTGCTCGGGCCCAGCTACCGCTTCGCCGCGGGCGGCAAGGGCGCCAACCAGGCGCTGGCGGCGGCGCGGGCCGGGGCCAAGGTGCAGATGGTCGGGCGGGTCGGCAGCGACGACCTCTCGGCGATCGCCCTCAACGACCTGAGCTTCGGCGGCGTCGATCTCTCGCTGGTGGTGAAGGATTCGAGGCCGACCGGCCTTGCCGCGATCTGCGTCGACAAGCGCGGCGAGAACATCATCGTCGTCGCCCAGGGCGCCAATCTGGACGCCACCGCCGATCAGGTGCCGGAAGCCGTGCTCGGCAAGGACACCATCGTCTGCCTGCAGATGGAGGTGCCGGTGGAGGAGAACTGGCGCCTGGTGCGGCGGGCCAAGGCGCGTAACGCCCGCGTGCTGCTGAACGTCGCGCCGGCGGCATCGGTGCCGACCGACATCGTGCGCATGGTGGACTGGCTGGTGGTCAACGAGACCGAGGCGCTGCTGGTGGCGCAGTCCCTGGGCCGCAGCCGCGACAACCCGCGCGCCGCCGCTGCCGCCGTCGCCGAGGCGGCCCAGACGGCGGTCATCGTCACGCTGGGCGGCGAGGGCGCCTGTGCCTATGAGGAAGGCCGCACCTACGACGTGACGGCACTGCTGATCACCCCGATCGATACCGTCGGCGCCGGCGACGCCTTCGTCGGCGCCTTCGCCGCGGCGATCGATTCCGGCGGCGACCTCTCCCGCGGCCTCGCCTATGGCTCGGTCGCCGGCGCGCTCGCCTGCCTCACCCCGGGCGCCCAGCCCAGCCTGCCCACCAAGGCGCAGATCGACGCGAGACTACGAGAGCTGCCGCGGATCAAGGTGCATTGAAGCACGAGGCTCAGGCCGATAGGCCAGCTGAGCTGTCCTTGTTACATATTGTATCTCAATGCGTTGCTGGCAGGCTTTACCAAGCGCACATTATAGTGTAAGGTCCTTGACTGACCTTACGATGTGGCACGAGCCTCGGATCAGGTCTGCAGCCGGGGTGGCAGATTATCTTCTGGAAGTGCGGGAAAGTGAAGGTCGGGGCGGCGACCTCCGGGTGACACACGCTCGCCTTGGCGCTCAAGCCATCTGCTTCCTGCTCTCCGCCCTCACCAGTTCCTTGATGAGCGCTTGCACGAGGGGCGAGCCGGCCCGGCTGTCGCGCGTCAGGGCGTAGATGCGGCGGTGGAGGGGGTGGCCGGCGGCGTGGCGGAGGACCACGCGTTTGGCGCTCGGGAAGTTGAGGCCGAGTTCCGGCACGAAGCCGATGCCGAGCCCGGCGGCGACCATCTGCAGCACGAGGTCGTAGTCATCGACCGTGTGGGCGATGCGCGGCGCAAAGCCGGCGACAGCGCAGGCGCGTTCGGCGAGCGCCAGGTCGTCCGCGCCGCGCGAGCCGACGATCCAATCCTCGCCGGCGAGACCCTTCAACGGAATCGGATCGGGTGCGCGGCGCCAACGCGCGGGCAGCGCGAGCAGCACGCGCTCCTGGAGCAGCGGGTGGACCGTAAGACCGGGCACGTCCGGCCGTGGCACCAGGCTGTAGGCGAAGCTGACGGCGACTTGGCAACGGCCGGTTCGCACGGCCTCGATACTGTCGGCCGGTTCGAGATCGTGCAGCAGGACCGAGAGCTCCGGAGAGCGCTTGCGGGCGCGGATGACGGCGGGGAGCAGATGCGCCTTGGCGAAGCTCGGGAAGCAAGCGATCTCCAAGGTGCCTCGCGCGGTCCCGCGTCCGGCTTCGAGATCCTGCTTCGCCGCTTCGACGGCACCCATGATCTCTTCCGCATGCCCGGTGAGACGCAAACCCTCGTCCGTCAATCGGACGCGGCGGCCGATGCGCTCGAACAGCTTGGCCCCGGCTTCTCGCTCCAGGGTCGCCAGCTGCTGCGACACCGCCGAGGACGTGAGGCCGCAGGCCGACGCGACCGCCGTCATGGTGCCGCGATGGGCGAGCTCGCGGAGGAGCCGCAGGCGATCGAGATCGAACATGAAGGGCAGCTTATAGATATCCTTAGATCATGTAAGTAGACCTGTGCGATCGGTGCGGGCTAGGTCTCTTTCGGCCCGCAACCGATCGGACAGAAACCCATGGCAGAGATATCGCTCCTCGGCGTTCCGCATGACGACAACTCGTCCTTCCTCAAAGGACCGGCGGAAGCGCCGCCCGCGATCCGTCGCGAGCTCCACTCCGACGCTTACAGCATCTGGAGCGAAACCGGCGTCGATCTTAGCGACCGCTTCATCGATTGCGGCGACGTGGACTTCGCAAGCGCCGCCGACCCGTGGGACGCCATCACCGAGGCGGCCGGGCGCGCCATGGACCAAGGCCAGCCGTTGATCGTGCTCGGCGGCGATCATGCGATCACCCATCCGGTGATGCGGGCCGTCCGCCGTCGCCATGCGCGCCTGACCATCCTGCATTTCGACGCCCATCCCGACATCTACGACGCCTATCAGGGCAATCCGCGTTCGCACGCTTCGCCCTTCGCCCGGATCATGGAGGAGCGGTTGACCGATCGGCTGATCCAGGTCGGGCTGCGGGCGCTCAACGAGCATCATCGGGCGCAGTTCAAGCGCTTCGGCGTCGAGACGATCGAAATGGGCCGATGCAACGGCCCGCTCGATCTCAAGCTGACGACACCGGTCTATATCTCCCTCGATCTCGACGGGCTGGATCCGGCCCATGCACCGGGCGTGTCGCATCGCGAGCCGGGCGGGCTCATGCCGCGCCAGGTGATCGACTGGATTCACGGCATCGAACAGCCGATCATCGGCGCCGACATCGTCGAGTACAACCCGCGTTGCGACGTCGCCGGCATGACCGCGACGGTCGCGGCGAAGCTGGTGAAGGAGATCGCCGGGATGATGGTGAGGACGCGAGCTTAGTAAGCCTCCACGTCCTGCTCAACTCGCCGCCGCGATCTGCGGCGGCATCGCGCGTTCGCGTTCCTTTTGGCGCCATTTGTCGAGGAAGGCGCTGGCTTCGGCGGCGGGGAGGGGTTTCGAGTAGACGTAGCCTTGTACGAACTCGACGCCGAGGGCGCGCAGGGTCTCGACCTGGGCCGGTTCTTCCACGCCTTCCGCGACGACGTCGCGCTCCAGCACCTTGGCCATGCTGGTGATGACGCGGACGATCTCGAAGCCTTCGCGGCTCTCGTTCATGCGGATGATGAAGGAGCGGTCGATCTTCAGGGTGTTGAAGGGGAAGCGGTGGAGGTGGCTGAGGCTGGAATAGCCGGTGCCGAAATCATCGATCGAGACCTTGCAGCCCATGGCGATGATCCGGCGCAGGATTTCGACCGTGCGCTCGGGATTGTCCATGATCAGGCTCTCGGTCACCTCGAGCTTCAAGCAGACGGGCGGGATGCGGGTGATCCTCAGCGCGTTCTCGATGTCGTCGAGCAGGCCCTCGGCGGCGAACTGCCGGCCGGAGACATTGACCGCGACCTGCGGCGGCAGGCCGGAGGCGGGGGTCCAGGCGGCGATCTGCCGCGCCGCTTCCAGGATCGAGCGTCGGCCGATCTCGATGATGAGGCCGGTGTCTTCCGCGAGCGGGATGAAATCGATCGGCGAGACCAGGCCGCGGGTGGGATGGCGCCAGCGGATCAGCGCCTCATAGCCGTGCATGCGGTCGTTCTGGATGTCGATGATCGGCTGGTAGAAGAGCTCGAGCTCGCCGCCCTTGGCGACGGCGCGCCGGAGATCGGCTTCGAGGTCGAACCGCTTCACCGCGGTCTGATGCATCGCCGTCTCGAATTGCAGCGCCTGGCCGCGGCCGGTGGTCTTCGCCTTGAACAGCGCGAGGTTGGCGTCGCGCAGCAGCTCGTCGCCGCTCTCTCCGGCGGATTGCGAGGCCAGCACGTAGCCCATGCTGGCGGCCATCTCGAGATCGCGGTCCGCGATGGTGATCGGCTTTCGGATGGCGCCGTAGAGCGCGCCGATCACCTGCTCGGCCTGGGTCCGCGCCGCGCCGGCGGCGAAGCGCAGCACGGCGAACTCGTCCTCGCCGAGATGCGCCAGCGTGTCGTCGGAGCGCAACACGGGTTCGAGGTTGCGGGCGAGCGAGATCAGCACCTGGTCGCCGACCGCCTGGCCGAGCGTCTCGTTGATGTTGCGGAAATGGTCGAGGTCGAGGATCAGCACGATCACGTCGCTCTCGCCGCCGCGCTGCCAGAGCTGCATCGCCTGGTTGATGCGGTCGATCAGCAGCGCGCGGTTGGGCAGGCCGGTCAGGCGGCTGTGGAAGGCGTCGAACAGCAGCTGGCGCTCGGCGAGCTTGCGGTCGGTGATGTCGGTCATCGAACCGGCGAAGCGCGTGGGCTTGCCGGCGCCGTCGAAGACGGCGAGGCCGCGCGCCTGCATCCAGCGGTCGCTCTGGTCCTGGTGACGCATCCGGAACTCCTGCTCCAGATGCGCCGACTGGCCGGCCAGGTGCTCGTCGATCGCCGCGCGCAAGGTCGAGATATCCTCGCGATGGGTGCGGTCGAACCAGTCTTCGGGTTTCCCATGCGTCTCCTCGGCGGCGATGCCCAGCATCTGGTGCCAGCGCGGCGAGGTGTAGAACCGGCCGGTCCCGAGGTCCCAATCCCAGAGCCCGTCATTGGCGCCCTTGGCGGCGAGGGCGTAGCGCTCCTCGCTGATACGAAGGCTCTTCTCCGCGGCGCGCCGCTGCTGCTCCTCGCGCAGGATGCGCAGCACGGTGACGGCGATGAAGCTGGCGAGGATGGCGACCGCGGGATAGACGAAGTTCAGGCGGATGCCGCCGGGGAAGAGGGCGAACTGCCCGGCGGCCCACCACAGTGCGATCAGCACCGTCGTCGCGCCGATGCCGCCGCCGGCGGGTAGCCGTGCGGTGAAGGCGGCGGCGATGAGACCGAGCAGCACGATGGCGCCAAGGTCGATGACCCAGGCATAGTCCGGATGCACGAGAAGCGGCCCGCTCAGGATCCGCTCGGTGATGGTCGCATGGCGCTCGACGCCGGGCAGGCTCTGGTCGAACGGCGACTTGAAGAGATCGTGGATGGCGGTAAGCGTCGCGCCGACGAACACGATCTTGTCCTTGAAGGTGCCCGGCTGGAACCGCCCCGCGACCACGTCAGCCAATGAGATCGTCGGGAAGCTCTGGCGCTTGCCGTAGTAGTTGACCACGGAGAGCGCTTCGGAATCGATCGGGATCGACCGATCGCCAATCTGCACTGCGCCCGGCGCGTCGTTCAGCCCCAGCCGCAAGGTGAACTGGTCCGGCGTCTTGTCGAGATAAAGCCCCGCGACGACCACCGAGAGCGGCGGATAGAAGTCCTTGCCGGATTGCACCGCCATCATCTCGACGCGTGCGGCGTTGTCGATCTCCGGATTCACATTCACGAAGCCGGCGCCCGCCGCGGCGCGGCCGACCACGTCGACCGGCGGCAGCAGGCCGGTCGCCTTGAGCGGCAGCTCAGGCGCCGATCCATCCGGCTTTGCCGGCACGTTGCCGTAGCTCCAGAAGTCGAAGTAGTCCGGCACGGTCGGCGTGCTCACATCGAGATCGCCGAGATTCATCGGATATCCCAGCACGACGTTGCCGGCGGCCTTCATCGACTTCGCCATCGCGTCGTCCGGTCCGGGCGTGTCGATCACGTCCTGTACCTGCTTCGCCTCGGCAGAATCCGGTGGGAGGGATTGCTCGATCGCGACCAGCTTCTGGCGCACGTCGTCGGGCATCGCCGTCTCGGCCTGGGGGAAGATCACGTCGAAGGCGATGACCTTGGCGCCGTCCGCCTTCAGCCGGTCGATCGCGACGGCGAAATAGCGATGCGAGAAGGGCCAGTGGCCGAGCTCGGCGGCGGCCTTCTCGTCGGCGGTGACGATGACGATGCGCGGTGGCGGCGTCTGCGCGCCGCGGACGCGGAAATGCAGGTCGAACATCTCCGCCTCGACCCGCTCCAGCAGGACGGGGTGGATCCGGGTGTAGAGCCCGGCCGCGCAGGCCGTGACCACGAGCGCCGCGGCGACAACCGTCCAGCCCTGGCCCCACCGCTTCATTGACAAGGCCCCCATCTTCGGCCTGATCCCGCTTGGATCCCGTCCTTTGTGCGTCGAGTCGACGCCAAGTGAGCGCCCGCGCCAATTGCACAATCCACGACGCGATCCCCGATTCCGGCGGAACTATAAACGGTTAACGGCCGTTTGTCGTGTCTGCGTACTCGTGCGACAGATGTGCGATCGGTTGCGTTAAGGTTTTGATTTATTGGGCAAAGCCGTTACGGCAAGTTCCACAATTGGCCGGCGATCCGGCCCATATCGATTAAGAATTTAATTAGATTTCATACATATCTTATGCGTATATTTAACTGGGTGAAGCGAGGGATGGGTTGATGGACGGGAAATCTGAAGTCCCGGCCTTGACCGGGGACGGTGCGGATCATTTGTTGGTGCAGGACCAGGAATTGGACCTGACCATCAAACTGGCCCTTTCCGATCTGTTGCCGGATGCGAATGGCGAGATCGTCGTGCTGAACGATGGCGACGATCCCGAAGTGAGCATTGCGACCGATCTCCGGATTCTGGACTCCGGGGTGTCGCCGGCGCATATCACCGCCGGTGGCATCGAGGTCGGCGGCATGCAATTCTGGGTGTTCGAGGACGGGACCCGGCTTTATTACTCTCCCGGCCTTTCGATCTCGCTCAGCCAGGACGCCATCTAGGCAATCCGCATTCTCGAGAGTCTCCGACTCGGAAGCGTGCCTCAGGGCAGGCCCTGCTCGTCGTCCGGGCCCAGCACTTCAGTGATCGGGCTCAGAGACGAGCGTAACCGCTTGCGTCTCAACAATTTTTCCTGTGCGGCGGGTGGGAAGTCCGTCAGAACGACGATGCGCTTGCCGATCAGGATATCGGTCAGGTCCTCGTAGACGCGGATCATTTCATAATCCGAGCGGACGAGCTCGCCCCGGCTCTCGGCGGCGGCTTCGCGCGACGGCTCGAGCAGCGCCACCACCTCGGGGTGATTGGGCGGAAGATATTGAAGTTCCGGGGAATCTTGCTCCCGGTGGACGGAGGCGACCCGTCCTTGGTTGTCCCGTCTCACGAACGGCATGGCTTCCCCCGATCATCGAAAATTAAAGAGCCAAGCGAAGATACAGCGGACTATATTAACCAATTGCGCATTGTGCTAAACAGCAGTTTCGCACACATTTGTGCGCTGAGATTTCTGGCCTGAGATTCGGGGCCGGTCGGGAAGGCCGGTGGGCTAAGCGATTCAGTCGACGAGAAGGGGGCCGCTAGGAACGTGTCCGACGCGACGGCACAACAACGTCATCCCACGGTGAAGCTGCCCGCGATCCCGGATCCGCGCCTGATCCATCGCGTGGTGCAGTTCAAGGGGCGACGCTACTCCCTGAAGCTCGACTACAGCTCCTGGAATGCGTTGGAGCAGGCGGCCGCGCGCCGCAACATGCGCTTGAACCAGCTGGTGGACGAGCTGGCGGTCGCGACCAATCACGAAGGGAACTTCTCGGCGACGGTCCGCGCCCAGTGCCTGGCCGAGCTCAAGACCCAGATCGAGGAACTCGAGGCCAAGGTCCGCCTGCAGTCGATGTCGGGCGAAGGGATCTCGGCGGCGCTGATCGCCGATGCCTCTCCGGCGCCGTGTTTCGTGGTCGATGCGCGCAACACGGTGCAGAAGGCGAACCAGCCGGCGCAGAAGTGGCTCGGCCTCGCTGAATCGGCGCTGGTCGGGCGGCCGGTGGATCAGTATTTCCAGGTGAAATCGACGCTGACCCTGCCGCAGATCGTGGAGCAGTTCGGCCAGGGCAAGTATCAGGTCTTCCCCGCGCGCATCGTCTGCCTGCGGCCAGGCCGGCTGATCATGGCGAAGGCGACCATCTGTCCCGTGCTGCGCCGCTCCGACGCCGACCTCATCTACGTCATCATGATCGACGTCGGCTGAGCGCCCGGCATACGCCGATATTCGGGCCGATATTCGGGGTAGCGCGAAGCCGGACCCAACGCCCAAGAACATGAACTCGGGGGAGATGCATGACGAGCGGCGCCGCCTGGACCGAGGGCTACGTCACCGACGTCGCCTACACCAACAGTTTCTTCCGTGAGCTCTCGCCGGCCTGGCTGAACTACGTCGCCGCGGTCGGAGGCGCCCGGCCCCGTCCGCTGAAAGAGGGCTTCACCCATATCGATCTCGGCTGCGGCCTCGGGCAATCCTCGAACCTCATCGCCGCCTGCTTCCCCCAGGGCCGCTTCTACGGCGTCGATTTCAATCCGGCGCATGTGGAGAACGCGCAGCATCTGGCGACCGAGCTCGGGCTCGACAATGCGCGCTTCATCGAGTGCAAATTCGAGGAGCTGCTCGAGGTCGATCTGCCGGACTTCGATTTCGTCACCCTGCACGGCGTCTATACCTGGATCGGCGAGGAGACGCGCAAGGCGGCGCAGCGCTTCATCTACAAGAAGCTGAAGCCCGGCGGCATCGTCTACAACAGCTACAACTGCCTCCCGGGCTGGTCCGCCGACGCGCCGATCCGCCGCCTGCTGCTCGAGTTCGGCGCCATGCATCACGGCGACAGCGCGTCGAAGGCGGAGAAGGCCTCGAAGGACGCGAAAGAGCTCGCCGATCTGAAGCTCGGCTATTTCAAGACCAACACGACCGCGGCCGATCAGGTGGGCAAGCTGGCCGGCCGGCAGGCCAACTATCTGGCGCATGAATATCTGAATGCGGCCTGGACCATCTTCTATTCCGCGGATGTGGCGGACGACATGGCGGCAGCCAAGCTCACCTATCTCGGCTCGGGGACGCTGCTCGACAATCATCTCGAATTGCTGCTGCCCGATCCGGCGATCGCCTATGTCCGCAAGCAGTCGACCGAGCGTCTGCGGCAGATGGCGCAGGATTACCTGACCGGTCAGCGCTTCCGTCGCGACGTCTTCGTCCGCGGCCATCCCCGCCTGGCACGCCCCGAGACGACGCGGCTGCTGCGCGAGGTCTGCTTCGCCCTGCCGGGCGCGGTCGAAGACTTCGCCGAGAAGGCCAAGGTGCCGCGCGGCGAGATCTCGTTCGATACCAAGGTCGCGACCGGCATCCGCGACGCACTGGCAAAGGGCTCGTGCAGCCTCGGCGAGATCGTCGAAGCGATCGGCGGCAAGGCGAAGGGGGCCGGCGATGTCGAGCGCACCGTGCTCATGCTGGCCGCGGTCGGGAAGCTGGTCCCGGTCGCCGCCGCCTTTCGCCCGGCCGAGCCGAAAAGGCCGGAGAAGATTCGCGTCGTCGGTCGCGCCAATCGCAGCCTGGTGGCCGCGGCGCGGCAGTCGGTCGCGCGGCAGTATCTGGTGTCGCCCGCGGTGGGCGCCGGCCTTGCGGTCGATTCACTCGACGCGCTCGGCCTCGCACTGCTCGACGAGGGCGTGCCGATCGCGAAGCTGGCGCCTGCGGTCGGAGCGGACTTGCAGCAGCGCGGCATCCGCGTGAACAACAAGGACGGCGCGCCGATCAACGACGCGAAGGAGGCGGCGGCGCGCACCGGCGAGATCGTCGGCCGGTTCACGTCGCGGACGCTGCCGGTGCTGATGCGATACGGCGTCGTCGAGGCGGCGTAGGGCTCGATCGCGTTATCGAACCTGCACAGCCGGCGATGCGACAACCGCCTGTTAGCCAGGCCCGAACGGTCGCTCGGCTTTCGCACAAAGCGTGACAGCCAACACGTGTTTGTGTCGGATTGGGTTTGTTAATCTTTCGCCAACGGTTTATATGGTTAAACCGCAGTCTGGATGCGGCTGGCCAGCCGGTTTCGGTAGAGACGGGGATCATGAGTTTCAAGTTCGGCAGTCGCTTGGATCCACGGCCGGCATCCGATGCGAACGGCTCCACGGAGACGCGCGTGAGCGAGGATACGCCACTCGGGAGGCTGCGGTCGGGCATGGGTTTGCAGGCTGGTGCGGCGAATACCGATGCGACCCCGACTGCGCCTGCCGCCCCGGTCGAGCCGCGCTCCGCTGAACCGCGAATGGCGCCGAAGCCTTCGGACGCCGCAGCGCCCGGACCGAAACCTGTCGTGATGCCGGCGCCCGCTGCGGCATCCCCGCGAGCCGCGCAGGAAACGCCGGCGGTGTCACCGAACAATCCCTATTCGGCCGCGCCGGAAAAGGCTAGCGATGCGCCGGTGCGTCCCGCGGCGACCAATGACGCGCGGCCGACGAGCGCAGGTGCAAGTCCGATGGAAGCGGCGAAGGTCGGTGCGAACGCGCGGAGTGCAGACGAGGGGCAAGCACCGAAGCCTGCGACGCCGCCCAACCCGGCACCGCGTCCCAATCCAAATCCCGCAGTGACCCCCGCAGTGACTCCCACTGGCGCGCCGATGCAGGCGCGCGCGGGCGGCGCCGAGGCGCCGCGTCCGCATGCCTCGGAGCTGGTCCGCACCGAGCCCGCCGCCGTGCCGGTGGAGTATTCCGGGCCGACCCAGAGCGACGATCAGCTGCTCGCCTGTCTCGTCATCATGACGCGCATCTTCGGCTCGCCGAAGTCGCCGGCTGCGCTCTCCTCCGGCCTGCCGATCGGCGACGAGGGCATGACCCCGGATCTCTTCCTGCGCGCTGCCGATCGCACGGGCCTCAGCGCCAATCAGGTGAAGCGCAAGCTCGAGGCGGTCGACAAGATGTCGCTGCCAGCGGTGCTGCTGCTGAAGAACCGCAAGGCCT
>DATKMF010000182.1:0-12104 GCA_035542015.1 Candidatus Cybelea sp. | reverse complement strand
GGCCGTATAGGTCGCACCCCCGGTCTCCGCCAGAACCTTGGTGATCGCCGCCGTCAGCGACGTCTTGCCATGGTCCACGTGACCGATCGTCCCAACGTTGCAATGCGGCTTCGTCCGCTCAAACTTAGCTTTCGCCATCTTCCTTCGACCCTATGCGCCGGAACTTGCGGTTCGGCTCTTTCGTTTCTGCTCTCGGCCGGGCAAGGCGCCGGCCAGTTTATTTGCCGCTTCGACCGGGACGGTCGGAGCTGTTGGAGCGGGTGACGGGAATCGAACCCGCGTAGCCAGCTTGGAAGGCTGGAGCTCTACCATTGAGCTACACCCGCCCGCTGGGCTCGATCTGGCACCCTTCCCTCGCCCCAAAACCGGGAACGAAGGCCTTGGTGGAAGGGGTAGGATTCGAACCTACGTAGGCCGAAGCCAACGGGTTTACAGCCCGTCCCCTTTAGCCACTCGGGCACCCTTCCGAACCCCGAATCCGCCCTGCGGCGGAGACGGCGGACTATGAGCATTTACCGTGTGCTGTCAACTTGAAAACACACGAAAAACTCCCTTCCGCGCCGATTTCGATTTCCGGCCCGGAGGGAGTTGTTGTAATGCTCTTTTCCACGCTGATCCTAGGACCCAAGATGCCCCCGCGCAAGCCTTTCCGCCCCGACAAAAACCGAGATGGGGGTCGCTCTCAACACGGGTCTCGCCAGGAGCAAGGCCGAGGTCGGGACAACCGGTCGCAGGAGCGCAAGAAATCCCGGAGAAAGGATCGGCCGCAGGCGGAGGAGCGCGCTGCGCCGGCAAGATATAGTGTGGAATCAGAGGATTCCAAGGATCGCTTCGAACGGCCTCGAAAACGCGAGGAAGCTGCGCCCAACTATAAAGCGGGTGGCGGAAGCTATTGGATTTACGGCCATCACGCCGTCCTGGCCGCGATCGACAATCCCAAGCGCCGCATCCGCCGGCTGTTGCAGGCCGATCCCAACGCCGAGAAGGCAGCGGTCGGCGGATCAGACCGGCCGCTCCCCCGCTGGGAGACGGTCGACCGCGCCATCCTCGACCGGGTCGCCGGCCGCGAATCGGTGCACCAGGGTGTCGCCGCCCAGGTCGATCCCCTACCCGAGGCCGAGATCGAGGACCTTGCCGGCCTGGCCACAGACAAGGCCGACGCAGTCGTCGTCATCCTCGACCAGGTCACCGATCCCCACAATGTGGGCGCCATCCTGCGCTCCGCCGCCGCTTTCGGCGCCCTCGCGGTTATCCTGACCGAGCGCAATGCAGCGCCGGAGAGCGGCACCCTCGCCAAGGCAGCCTCTGGCGCGCTCGAGATCGTGCCGGTCGTCCGGGTGACCAACCTCGCCCGCGCCATGGAGCAGCTGAAAGCCGCGGGCTTCTGGTGCGTCGGTCTGGCGGCCGAGGCGGAGCGGACTCTGGGCGAGGCCCGGCTCTCCGGCCGCATCGCCCTCTGCCTTGGCGCCGAGGGGCCCGGACTCCGGCGCCTGACCCGGGCGCATTGCGACCTGCTCGCCAAGCTGCCGACCCAGGGCCCGATCGATCATCTCAACGTCTCGAATGCGGCGGCCGTGGCACTCTATGAACTCGTGCGGGGCCGCTGATCGGCGAATGCGATCAAATTCCTGGGGTTCCTGATCGGTCGCCAACCGCAGATCCTGTCCGGCGGGCATTTCGCCTATAGATTGTTAACCATTGCAGCCTAGGCTTTCCGATCGGCGCTCGGGGAAGGCGCCGACGGGAGCCGGGCCGGATGATTGGACTGCTGCTGCGACGACCGCTGCTGCTGGTGGCGCTATACGCGCTGCTGGTCGGCGTGCTGATCCTGCTGCAGACGGCGCATCACTCCGAGCAGATCAGCCGGGCTACCGTGTTGCAGGCCGCGGAATCCTATTCCGCGGCGATCACCCAGTTTCGCGACTACTACTCGACCGAGGTCGTGCCGCGCGCCCGCAAGGCCGGCGTCGAGGTCACCCACGACTTCCATGCCAAGGAAACGGCGATCCCCCTTCCGGCGACACTCACCATCGAGCTCGGCGAGCGCCTCAGCAATCAAGGTGGCGGCCGCGGTTTCCGGCTCTACAGCAAGTTCCCCTTCCCCTGGCGCAAGGATCGCGTGCTCGACGATTTCGAGACGGAATCCCTGGCCGCAGCGGCGGCCGATCCGAAGCAGCCCTTCGTCCGCTACGAGGAGCGCAACGGCACGACGGTCATTCGCTATGCCACGGCGGTTACCATGGGGCCGAGCTGTGTCGCCTGCCACAACAGTCATCCCGACAGCCCGAAGAAAGACTGGAAGGTAGGCGACATCCGCGGCATCCAGGAAGTGACGCTCGCGGTCGACGCCGGCGCGGCGGCCGGCTCCGGCGACCTCCTGGAGACAATTCTGTTCTATGCCGTGCTGGCCGCCATGGGGCTCCTGCTGATCGGTGCGCTGCTCGGCCGGCTGAAGCGGTCGCTGCAAGAAACGCGGACGCTGGCCGAGCTCGCGCAGCAGCGCAATGCGGAATTGACCCAGGCGAAGCTGGAGGCGGAACGCGCCAACAAGACGAAATCCGAGTTCCTCGCCAATATGAGCCACGAGCTTCGCACGCCGCTGAACGCGATCATCGGCTTCTCCGAGGTGATGACCGATCAGATCTTCGGCCCGCTCGGGAACGACAAGTATCGCGACTACGCCAAGGATGTCGGCAACAGCGGCCGGCACCTCCTGGAGATCATCAACGACGTGCTGCAGATGGCGAAGATCGAATCCGGGAGGATCGAGCTCAACCTGGCGCGCTGCGAGGTTCCCGACGTCGTCGCCGCCTGCTTGAGGATGATGCGAGATCGCGCCCTGCGCGGAAAGATCGAGCTCGCGAGCGACTGCGCCGCCGATCTGCCGCCGATCATGGCGGACGAGCGCGCGCTCCGGCAGGTATTGCTCAACCTGCTCTCCAATGCCGTCAAGTTCACCGGACCCGGCGGCAAAGTCGCGGTCAGCGCTTGCTTGGCGGAGGACGGCTTCCGCATCGCCGTCCGCGACACCGGCATCGGCATCGCGCCCGAGCATAGGGAGACCGTGTTCCAGGCCTTCAGCCAGCTCGACAGCGGGCTTGACCGCAGCTTCGAAGGCACCGGCCTCGGCTTGCCGATTGCGCGTGCCCTGATGGCGCTGCACGGCGGCAGCCTGGAGCTCGAGAGCACGCCGGGGGTCGGCACCACTTTCACCATGGTGCTTCCTGCCTCCAGCGTCATCCGTGCCATCGAAGGCCGGGCGGCCTGACCGCCCCTTTAGGAGGTGGACCAGGGCAGCAATTGAGCCGAGGTGAGCTGGAATCCGAAATAGTCCTCGACTGAAACGAACTGCTCCACGGTCTGCCCGCCGCGAGTAAGCGGGAATATACCGAACTCATAGGTAAAGGTGTCGCCGGAGAGCGTCGGCTCGGTCACCGAGCCGTAGATGGGCGTGCCGCTTTGATAGACTGCCAAGTAGCAGTCCAACCAATGCTGGGTCGTCTCGGGCGGACCGAGCTCGTCGAGATAGCGGCCGGTGAAATCAAAACCGGTCAAACCCACCACCCTTGTGCCGACAAGACGGTAGCGGATTCGAAACGGATCGCGCTCGGCCTCGGAGATCAGCAGATTGGGCATCAGCGATTTGATGTCTGCCGGATCCAGATCCGCCCGATCTGGAAGCTTGCGAGCGCCCCTGGCTGCGATCCACCACGCGTGCAGCAGCTTGACCTTGCTGGAGGTCGTCAGAGCGATATCGGACCAGGAAGGCAAAGCCGCTAGAGCTCGCGCACGAGGCGGATGCTGTTGCTGACGCTGCGGATCCCCGGATCGATCCGCCCGCGATTGGCCGAGCGCAGGAATTGCGCGGCACGCCCCCAGGAGCCGCCGCGGATCACCTTCTTCTCGCAACTGCCGAGCACCGGGGCGCCGTTGGTATCGGCCGGATCGTAGGCATCCCTGAAGCAGTCATCCGTCATCTGCCAGGCGTTGCCCAGCATGTCATAGAGGCCGAAGGCATTGGGTTTGAACGAGCCGACCGGCGCGGTGCGGGCGAAGCCGTCGTCGCATTGATGATTCCAGCCGGGATCCTTCGGCAGGGTCTTGTGATAGCTTTGATCGGCGCCGTTGGCGTATCGGCATGCCTGCTGCTCGGAATCGCCCCAGAAATACGCCGTCGTGGTGCCGGCGCGTGCCGCGTACTCCCATTCCGCCTCGCTCGGCAGCCGGTATTTCTTCCCGGTCTTCTGCGACAGCCAATCGGCATAGGCCTGCGCATCGTCGAAGTTGAGGCAGATCGCCGGGAAGTCGTCGCTCTGCTCGAATCCGGGATCGTCGAAGTTGCGCCCCTTCTTCTCGATCCATTCGTCGGCTTCGTCGCGGTAGTAGAAGCAGGAGGCACCCTTGTCCCGGCCGGTTGCCTTGATGAACTCCCGATATTGCGCGACCGTCACCACGGTCTTGCTGAAGGCGAGCGGCTTCGGGATCTTGACCTTATGTTGCGGCCCCTCAGCAGCATCGCGCCCGATCTCGCTTTCGGGCGAGCCCATGGTGAAGCTGCCGGCCGGGATCACCACCATCTCCGGGCAATCCTGGCAGTCGCGAAACACCGCGCCGGGCTTGAGATTGCTCGGCGGCGCAGACGATGTCTCGGCACGCGGAGTGTTCTGTCCGTTCGTAGTGCCGGCGGCGGGCGGCGCGGTCAGCGATGCGACTTGGGCACCCGGCGCGGGGGCGCCCTGCTTCAGGTCGGCGAGCTTGTTCTTGGCGAGGTCTGCGAAGGTGCCCTTGGGGAACTTCTTCAGATAGGCGTCGAAATCGGCCGGGTCGTTGCTGTCCTTGATCGAGTCCCAGAACAGGCTGTCGTTGGCGGCATTCGCCGAGGGCGAGCCGCCGAACGAGGTCGAGAAATAGAAGGGCGCGGTCAGCGACGACGAATCCCAGGGCACCTGCTGATTGCCGGTCGAGGCGATCACCTTGGCGCGCACGTTGCGGAAGGTCTCCTCGATCGCCATGCCGGGGCGCTGCAGCTCCTCGGCGAGAGCATTGGCAAAGGGCGAGTTGTCGCCCTGGCCGTCGGCGGCCACGGAGCCCGGCGCCGTCGAATAGGCGATGAAGCTGCCGATCGGCGCATCCATCTTGGCCAGGCCGAAGGTGCCGGAGCGGAAGCTGCGCATCAGCGGGTTGTTGCGGCAGGCATCGAGGATGATGATCTGGACCTTGCTGCCGGCGAAGCTCAATTCCTTCAACACATCGGTGGCCGAGAGCGCTTCGAGCCCGACATCGCCTTCCCGCCGGATGTTGGCGCCCACCGGCACCAGGTAGTTCTCGCCATTCAGCTGAATGCCATGGCCGGCGTAGTAGAAGAGAGCCGTTCCGGTCGGACCGGCATCGGACAGCGCCTGGCCGAAATCGAGCAGCGCCTGCTTCATCTTCCGCTGATCTCCATCGGTCACCAGCGCCACCTTGAAGCCGACCTTCTGCAGCGATGCAGCAATCAGCTTGCCGTCATTGACCGGGTTCTTCAGCGCGCCGATGTCGCCGCCATAATTGCCGTTGGCGATCACCAGCGCGACCCGCGGCTCAGCCTGCGCCGGTGCGAGGCCCGCGCGGAACAGGATCGTCGCTCCGAGCATCACGACAAACCATCGAAGCTTCACGACCGGCTCCCCGAAAGACCCAATTACTCCCCTGCGCAAACGGTGGCAGGTTGGCCCCAGGAAATCAATCCGCAGCACCCGCAACATCGCCGCAAAAAGCGCGGCAGCACACCGATTTGTGCCGCTTGCCGCCGGGTGCCAGGCTGGGCGAGATTGGCTGCTGTTTAACAGGGGAGCACTCAGGAATGCCGCGGGAACCGCGTTTCGATCTGTTGTTCCAGCCGGTCAGGATCGGCCCCAAGACCGCGCGCAACCGGTTCTACCAGGTGCCGCATTGCAGCGGCATGGGCTACGACCGGCCGAATACGCTGGCTGCGATGCGTGGCGTCAAGGCGGAAGGCGGCTGGGCCGTGGTCTCGACCGAATACTGCTCGATCGATCCGCGTTCCGACGATACGCCCTACCCTTACGCGACGTTGTGGGACGACGGCGACATCCGGGCCCACGGCAAGATGACCGAGGCGGTGCATCGCCATGGCAGTCTCGCCGCGGTCGAGCTTTGGCTCGGCGGCGATTCCGTCTCCAACCTCAACAGCCGGACAGCACCGCTCTCGCTCTCGGGCGCGCCGGTGATGCGGGTCGATCCCCTGCAGGCGCGGGTGCTCGACCGCGACGACATCCGTGAGATCCGGCGCTGGCACGTCGAGGCCGCGCGACGCGCCCTCTCGGCCGGATTCGACATCGTCTACGTTTACGCCTGCCATCACTATCTGCTGCACACCTTCCTCTCGCCGATCGCCAATTGCCGCAAGGATGAATACGGTGGCAGCACCTCCAATCGCATACGGCTGATCAGGGAGTTGCTGACCGACGTGAAGGAGACGGTCGGCGACAAGGCCGCTGTCGCGTTGCGCTGGTCGGCGGACAGCGGCACCGAAGCGGGCGAGGCGCTCGATCCTGAGCGACTGGAAATGGCCGCCTTGCTCAGCGGACTTCCCGACCTCTGGGACGTGACGATCGACGACTACGGCCGCGAGATGGGCGTCTCGCGGTTCTTCAAGGAAGGGGGCTTGGAGGACAAAGTCGCGCAGTTCCGCAAAGCAGTCTCTGGGCCGATCGTAACCGTAGGGCGCTACACCTCGCCCGAGAGCATGCTGCGGCTCATCAAATCGGGCACCGCGGATTTCATCGGCGCCGCGCGGCCCTCGATCGCCGATCCCTTCCTGCCGAGGAAGATCGAGGAGGGAAGGCTCGACGAGATCCGCGAATGCATTGGCTGCAACATCTGCTACGCGCACAATTCGCTGAACGCGCCGATCCGCTGCACCCAGAACCCGACCATGGGCGAGGAATGGCGCCGGGGATGGCATCCCGAGATCGTGTCCGGGGCGGCAGCGCGCTCGCGCGTGCTGGTGGTCGGCGGCGGCCCCGCCGGGCTCGAAGCGGCGCTGACCTTCGGACGCCGCGGCTTCGACGTCGCGCTCGCGGAGCGCGAACGCCGGCTCGGCGGACGGATCAATCTCAAGGCGATGCTGCCCGGCTTCGCCGAATGGGCGCGGGTCAGGGATTGGCGCGAGAGCCGCATCGGCTCGCTGTCGAATGTCGAAATCTATCGCGAGAGCGAGATGAGCGCCGACGCCGTGCTGGAACTCGGCGCCGCGCATGTCGTGGTCGCGACCGGCGCCCATTGGCGCAAGGACGGATTCGGCCGCCTGACGCCCACGCCGCCTCTCGCCCCGGAGACGGCCAATCTTCACGCGCCGGAGGAGGTGATCCAGGGCGCGCTGTCCGGCTCCGCCGGGCCGGTGCTGATCTATGACGACGAGCGCTATGTGATGGCGAGCGCCCTGGCGCTGAAGCTCCTCGGCGAAGGCATCTCCGTCATCTATGTGACGCCGGCCCCCATCGTCTCGGAATGGACCTCGCACACCAACGAGCAGCCGATGATCCAGGCGCAGCTGATGGAACGGGGCGCGAGACTCATCTTCGGCCAGGTGCTCGCCGGCTTCGACGGGAGCGCGGTCGAGCTGACCTGCCTCTACACTGGAAGAAAGCAACGGATCCAGGCCGCGGCGCTCGTCCCGGTGACCGCGCGCCAGCCGGAGCGCGCGCTCTATGAAACGCTGCACGCGCGCAAGGACGATTGGGCCGTGGCTGGCATCCGCTCGGTCGATCTCATCGGCGATGCCGAGGCGCCCGGCACCATCGCCCATGCGGTCTACAGCGGCCACAAGCTCGCGCGCGAGATCGACGCGGCGACGCCGAACGCGCCGGTGCCTCGCGACCGCGCGGCGTGACGGCCCCGTCTCCGATGACAGACTCCGCGAATCCCGAGCGCGGTTATGTCGGCGATACGCCCTATGCGCGGCGGTTCGTGCGCGAGCTCTCGCCCGCCTGGCTCGACTTCACCGCCCTGATCTGCGGCTTCGCCCCGCCGGTGCATGACGGTGCTTTCGCCTGGTGCGAGCTCGGCTGCGGCCACGGCGTGACCCCGGCGCTGCTGGCTGCGACGCAGCCTGAGGCACGCTTCGTCGGCATCGATCTCCTCGCCGAGCACATCGACTTCGCGCGCCGGCTTTGCCTAGATGCGGGGATCGGGAACGCGACGTTTCACGCCGTCGACTTCGGCGCCGCCGCTGCCCTCGATCTGCCCCAATTCGACTACATCGTCGCCCATGGCGTCCTGACCTGGATCGATGAAAGCGCGCAAGCGGACCTCGCCCGCTTCATCGACCGCCATCTGAAACCCGGCGGCCTCGTCTACCTCAGCTACAACGCGCTGCCCGGCTGGGCCGCCGACATGCCGCTGCAGCATCTCCTCGCCGAGCTCGCCGGCCGCGCCGAGGGCGACAGCATCGCGCGTCTCGCCGCTGCGGACCGCATCGTCGCCGGCATGCAGGAAGCCGGCGCAACCGTGTTGCGCGAAGGCGCCATGGGCCGCGAATGGCAGGCGCTGCGGGAGCAGCTGCCTCCCACCTATTTCGTGCATGAGTTCCTGCCGCCCGGCTGGCGCCCACGTTACGTGACTGAGGTGCGCAGACAGATGGCTGAGATCGACCTCGCGCCGATCGGCTCGGCCACCCTCCGCGAGAATGTCGACGCCTTCACTCTCGACAAACCGGCGCGCGCGCTCCTCGCTTCCACCGCGGATCCCGATCTGCGCGAGCTGATGCGCGACTTCTTCCTCGCCAAACGCTTCCGCCGCGACGTCTTCGCCCGCCCGCCGCGACCGCTCCAGGATGCGGAGGCGCGGGAGCGGATTGCGGCGGAGCGCTTCACGCTGGCGAATGCGCCGGCGGCTGAGGGTACGGACGAGAGCCCGCCCACCTCCCAGCATCCAGCCGCGCGCGCGATCCTCGACCTCCTGGCCTCGGGTTCCGCGACACCGGCCGGGCTCACGGCGGGAGGCTTCACGCTCGAGGACATCGTGGCGCAGCTGATCTTCCTCGCCGCCGCCGGATGCATCTGGCCCGCCGGGCCCGAGGTGGATCCGGCGCGCATCGATCGATTCAACGCGGCGGTGCGAAGCCGCGTCGGTGGGCCCGCGGAGATTGCCTTCATTGCACAGCCGGCGGGCACGGCGATCGAGCTCGCCCCCGAGCAGCTCCGCGCCATGCAACAAGGGAGAATGGGATGAGCGACGCCACCGGCTATTTCCGCGCCATGGCCCGCAACAATGCCTGGGCCAACCACCGCCTGCTCGCGGCCTGCGCAAAGCTGAGCGACGCCGAGTTCCAGGCAACACGCGTGAGCTTCTTCCCCAGCCTCATGCTGACGCTCAACCACATCCTTTATGTCGACTGGTTCTATGTCGACGCGCTGGAGGGCGGGATGCTCGGGCCCAAGGCCTGGACCGACGAGACGCCCTGTCCCACCATCGCCAAGCTGATGCCGGCCCAGCGCGAGGTCGACCAACGCTTGATCGCCTTCTGTGACGGAATCGACGCGGCGGGACTCGGCGCCGAGACCCGCATGAATCGCGGCGACCACATCCAGACCGACCGCACCGACCGCGTGCTGCTGCATCTCTTCGAGCACCAGATCCACCATCGCGGCCAGGCGCACGCCATGCTCGCCGGTACCAGCGTGAAGCCGCCGCAACTCGATGAATTTTTCATGCAAGGCGACGCCAGGTTCCGCGCCGACGATCTGAAGGCGCTCGGCTGGAGCGAAGCGGAGATCTGGACGGTCCGGTAGCCGATCGACCGTGCACGGTATAATTGCGCGCAGCGGCACCCGTCGCTAGACTGCGCGCCACTCCGGCCAGCAGCAGTGCACGCCCCTCCGATGAACGAGACGACGCGGACCCGCCTTCTGTTGCTGCTTCTGCTTCTTGGACTTGTCGGGGCGGTGGGAGCCGCTTGGTTTGGCCAGTCGCGGGTCGCGGTGAACACCCCTTGGGTCAAGCCCGATCCGGCCGCTCTGCTCGATCCCGATGTTGTCGGCTTCTGTCGCGCCGTGCAGGCGGATCTGGCCGCCGGTCGATACGCCGCGCTGGATGCCGCGGCGACCAGCTTTCAAAGCTTGAAGGATCGCTTCAAGGGCGGGCGCGAGAAGCTGGTCATGTTCTATTCGTCCCTGCAGGCGGCCGATTGCACCGATCGCCGATATTGCGTCGAGGAGGCGCCATTCCCGGCGCGGATCGCGGCGCTCGACGCGTGGCGGGACCATGACCCCGGTGCCGCGCCGCCGCTGCTGGCGCTCGCCAGCACCTGGATGAGCTACGCCTGGGCCGGACGGCACTGTCATGGGTTCACCGATGTGACCTACGACGAATGGCAAAGCTTCTATGACCGGATCTGGACCGCACGTGACAGTCTCGATGCGGTCACCACGCGCGACGACCCGGAATACCTGCTTCTGCGCATGGCGATGCTGCGGGATTCCGGCGGCACCCGCGCGGAAATCGCCGAGGTCTACAACCATGGCCATGCCATCGCGCCGCAGTTTCTGAGTCTGGTTTCGCTCTACGCGCGGCTTCTTGAGCCGGGATGGTACGGCAGCCAAGGCGATCTCGCGCAGCTCGCGGATTCGGTGCTGCGCGATCCGGGCGGCGACGACGGCGCGATGGAATATGCCACTGTGACGCTCGCCGAGGCGCAGCAGGTTGCGTTTCCCCGGTTGTTCCAGCAGACGGGTCTCTCCTGGGATCGCACCAAGGCGGGCCTTGCAATCATCGACAAGCGGTACGGCCTCATGAACTTCGACTGGAATCTGATCTGCTTCATGGCCTACAGCGCGGGCGACGGAGCGGGCGCCCGCGACGCCTATCGCCACTTCGGCCAGAACTGGGACTACATGGTCTGGGGCACGCCGGACAATTTCTATGGCAATGCCCTGCCCTGGATCCTGAATGCGCGGTGATCCGATGCGCCGAAACCTTCCGCTCCTGACTTGGCTCAGCGCCGCTGCCCTTCTCTGCCTCCGCGGTCCCGGCTTCGCCGCCGAGCCCATCACCTATGCCGCCGGCAGCGATCCGCAGGTTTTCTGCGACGCGGTCCAGCAAGCGTTGGACCGCGAGGACTTCGCCACGCTCTCGGCGACCGTCAAGGCGGCGCGAACGCTGGCAGCCCGCTTTCCGGGCGGGCGCACCGTGCTGGAAGGGTTCTACGATACGGTCGCCGGCAGCGGCTGTGTCGGCAATTCCGCCTATCTGCAGCCGTTCTGGCGAGACGAGAAGGCCGTCGACCGGCGCTCGGATCACTTGAATCATTGGCGGGAAGACGGTTCCGATCCGATCGGTTCCGCCATCGCACTCGCCGAGTTCTGGGATGACTTTGCCTGGGTTTCCAGCGGCTCCAGCTGGATGTCCAAGCTCCCGCTGATGGAAAACTATCTCTTCAACCAACGGGTCGAGACCGCATCGTCCTATCTGAAAGACATGGATCCCCGTGTAGATGCGGAGGCCTATCTTACGCTGATGAATCTCGCACGCGACCAACATCAGTCGCGCTTCAAGATCGATGCCCTGTTCGAGGAGGCCCGACGCCAGTACCCGACCGTCATCACCTATTACCGGGACTATGCCGAGATGCTGATGCCCCGTTGGTACGGCGCGCGCGGCGAGGTGGGCGAGTTTGCGCGCTCCTTATTGCGCGACCCCGGCGGCGATGACGGCGCCATCTTCTACTCCCGCGTGCTCGAGCGCGTCGCCTACGACCCCGAGGTCGATGTCCTGCTCGCCGAGATCGGTCCCGATTGGACGGTGGCCCGCGATGCCTTCCAGATCCGCGAGAAGCGCTATGGCCTGAGCTCGAATGCCTGGGGCGCGCTCTGCTATCTCGCCGCGGCGGCCGGCGACCGGCCTACGGCACGCGAGGCGTTTCGCCACTGGGTCACGCATGTCAATATCTATGCCCGTGGTGGTGGCGGAGACTTCTTCCTGCGCATCCTGCCCTGGATCATGGCCCGCGACGGAGACAAGACGCCGCCGCCGCAGCTTTAGTCTAAGCGGCGAATGCCCCCGCCAGCAGCCAGACGTTGGCGGCGGTGATCGCGGCGAAGATC
>DATKMF010000181.1:0-13725 GCA_035542015.1 Candidatus Cybelea sp. | reverse complement strand
AACGCGGCGCGGCGTGGCACCATGCCGCCCTCATTCTTATTCCAGGAATCCCAGGGACCATTCCAATGAAGATGACGACCGAAGAAGCCTTCGTGAAGGTGTTGCAGCGGCATGGGATCGAGCATGTGTTCGGGATCATCGGCTCGGCCTTCATGCCGATCTCCGACCTCTTCCCCGCGGCCGGGATCACCTTCTGGGACTGCGCGCATGAGGGCTCCGGCGGGATGATGGCGGACGGCTATACCCGCGCCTCGGGCAAGATGGCGATGATGATCGCGCAGAACGGGCCCGGCATCACCAACTTCGTGACCGCGGTCAAGACCGCCTATTGGAACCACTCTCCGCTGCTGCTGGTGACGCCGCAGGCCGCCAACAAGACCATCGGCCAGGGCGGCTTCCAGGAAGTGGAGCAGATGGCGCTGTTCAAGGACATGGTCGCCTATCAGGAGGAGGTGCGCGATCCCAGCCGCATCGCCGAGGTGCTGACCCGGGTGATCGCGCAGGCCAAGCGCCATTCGGCGCCGGCGCAGATCAACGTGCCGCGCGACCTCTTCACCCAGGTGATCGACATCGAGCTGCCGCCCATCCTCGCCTTCGAGCGGCCCGCGGGCGGCGCGGAGTCGATTGCGAAGGCGGCGCAGCTGCTCTCCAGCGCGCGGTTTCCGGTGATCCTGAACGGCGCCGGCGTCGTGCTCTCGCCGGGCGGCATCGACGCATCGCGCGCGCTGGCCGAGGCGCTCGATGCGCCGGCCTGCTGCGGCTATCAGCACAACGACGCCTTTCCGGGCTCGCATCCGCTGTTCGCCGGGCCGCTCGGCTACAACGGCTCCAAGGCGGCGATGCAGCTGATCGCCAAGGCCGACGTGGTGCTGGCGCTGGGCACGCGGTTGAACCCATTCTCGACGCTGCCCGGCTATGGCATCGACTACTGGCCGAAGCAGGCGGCGATCATCCAGGTGGACATCAATCCCAACCGCATCGGGCTGACCAAGCCGATCTCGATCGGCATCGTCGGCGATGCGGCCAAGGTGGCGAAGGAGATCCATGCCCGGCTTGGCGCCGGCACGGGCGACAAGGACCGCGCGGCGCGTAAGGCGGTGATCGCGCAGACCAAATCGGCCTGGGCCCAAGAGCTGACTTCAATGGACCACGAGCAGGACGATCCCGGCACCACCTGGAACGCGCGGGCGCGGAAGGCGAAGCCGGACTGGATGAGCCCGCGCAAGGCCTGGCGCGCCATCACCGCATCGCTGCCGCGCGACGCCATCATCTCCTCCGACATCGGCAACAACTGCGCGATCGGCAATGCCTATCCGAGCTTCGAGCAGGGGCGGAAATACCTGGCGCCTGGGCTATTCGGTCCCTGCGGCTACGGCCTGCCGTCGATCGTCGGCGCGAAGATCGCCTGCCCCGAAGTGCCGGTCGTGGGATTCGCCGGCGACGGCGCCTTCGGCATCGCGGTCACGGAATTGACCGCGATCGGCCGCAAGGAATGGCCGGCGATCACCATGATCGTGTTCCGGAACTATCAATGGGGCGCCGAGAAGCGCAACTCGACGCTCTGGTACGACGACAATTTCGTCGGCACCGAATTGGACGAGGATGTCTCCTATGCCGGCATCGCCAAGGCCTGCGGGCTCCAGGGCGTGCAGGCCTTCACCATGGACGCGCTTTCGAAGGCGCTGGCCCAGGCGATCACCGACCAGATGCAGCACAAGAAGACGACGCTCATAGAGGCGATGATCAACCAGGAGCTCGGCGAGCCCTTCCGCCGCGATGCGATGAAGAAGCCGGTCAAGGTGGCCGGCATCGACCGCGCCGACATGCGGCCGCAGGAAGTCGGCTAGGCTCGCGCGCTTCCGGCCAGGGGGAAGGTGAGGCGGAAGACGGTGCCGCCGCCGGGATTGTCGGCGACGCGGATTACGCCGTGATGCGCGTTGACGATGGCGCGCACGATCGAGAGGCCGAGGCCGGCGCCCTCGCCGCCGGATTTGCGCGCCCGCCAGAAGCGCTCGAAGATCTGCTCGCGATGCTCGGGCGGGATGCCGGAGCCGCGGTCGCGGACTTCCATGCTGCCGTCCTCCGCGACGCTCACGTCGATCGGCGCTCCATCGGGCGAATGAACCAGCGCGTTGTCGATGAGATTGCGCAAAGCATCGCCGAGCGCCTCCTCATCGCCGTTGATCGTGACCGGCTTCTGCGGCACCTGCAGCCGCAGCGCGTGATCCTGCGCGACCGGCAGGATCGCCAGCCGCTCGACCGTCTCGCGGGCGACGATCGCGAGATCCACGAGACCGTCGAGCGCGGGCGGCTGCATTTCCAGCCGCCCGGCGGTGAGGAGCTGGGAGACCAGCCGCGTCATCCTGGCAACATCGCGGCTGAGGCCAGCCTTCGGCTCGCCTTCCTCGAGCCCGTCGATCCGTGCGCGCAGGATCGCCAGCGGCGTGCGCAGCTCGTGGGCCGCATTGGTGGTGAAGCGGCGCTGCAGCTCGAATCCCTCGTCGATGCGCTCGAGCGCCGTGTTGACGGCATGCACCAGCGGCAAGATCTCGATCGGAACACCTGCCTCGTTCAGCCGGACGTCGGTTCGGCTCGGCTCGATCAGGGCCGCCTCGGACGAGAGCCGGTCGAGCGGCTTCAACGCGCGCCGGATGGTGAGCGGCGCCATCAACAAGGTGCCGATGAAGAGCGGCGCCAGCACCGGCAGCAGCTCGCTCAAGGTCTCGTCCTGCATCCAGGCGAGCGTGTCGGCGAGGCTGAGCGTGGCACTGGAAACGACGACGGTGAACGACGTGTCCGCCCGCTTCACCCGCATCACGTAGGCGCGGTCGCCCCGGCCCTCGGCATCGCTGAAATTGAAGCCGCCTGTGCGGCCGTTGACCGCATCGGCGCCGAGCTCGCCGAACAGGGTCGGCGACGAGCCGTCCGCGACGGTCCGCGAATCCGACGCGACCGCCGCATAGCGCAGGGATGGAAGCTCCAAAGGCGCCAGCGCCGTGGCCGCGGCATCAGGAATGCGCAACCCGCCCGCCTCCGGCACCCGCTCCACCATGCTCCCCAGCTGCACCGCGGCGCTGCGCAGGATCTTGTCGAGCGTGTCGATGCGGTTGACCCAGGATTGATAGAGGAAGATCGCCGCCGAGAGCACCAGCGACAGCAGAAACAGGATCGAAAGCCGCAGGATGAGCTGGCGGCCGATCGAAGCCGGCTTGCTTCGCTGGGGCGCGCTCAAGCCGCCTTCTCGCGGATGAGATAGCCGGCGCTCCTGAGGCCGACCACTTCCACCGCCGCCCCCGATTCCGTGAGACGCTTGCGCAAGCGCGAGATCGCGGCTTCCAGCGCGTTCGATTCGATCTCGCGGCTGTCGTCGTAGACCGCGTTCTCCAGGCTCTCGCGGCTGACCACGCGGCCCGCGCGGCGGATCAGCAGCCGGAGGATGGCGAGCTCGCGGCGCGGCACCGTGAGCGGACGGTCGGCGACCGACACTTCCGCGGTCTCCATGCCGACGGTGACGTTGGCGAGCGTCACCTCCGGATCGCGCGCCTCGCGCGGGCGGCGCAGCACCGCCTGCACCCGCGCCAGCAGCTCCTCGTGGGCGAAGGGCTTCACCAGATAATCATCGGCGCCGAGGTTCAGCCCCTCGACCCGGTCGTTCAATCGGTCGCGCGCGGTCAGCACGATGATGGGGGTGAAGTCCTTGCGCCGCCGAAGCGTGCGGATGAGATCGAAGCCGTCGCCGTCGGGCAGGCGGAGATCGAGCAGGATGACGTCGTAGGGCGTCGCGGCGAGCGCCGCCTGCGCTTCATCCAGCAGCTTCGCCTGATCGACCGCGAAGCCGCTGCGGCGCAAGTTCGCCGTCACGAGCTGTGACAGCTCGGCCTGATCCTCCACCAGCAGAACCCGCATCCTCCGCTCCCGATCTGCCAACCAGGAAGAAAGGTGGCATGCGGGAAAGGCCGGCGGATGCGGCAGGACAGCGCAGCCGGGCGCGGAAAACGTCGCATCAGGCAGCCGTAATCGAGCGGGCCCAAGTTCTCCTCATCGCGGCCACCGGTGACAGGCACCCAGGCCCCGAAAGGAAACCAGGAGGATGAAAATGACTCGCACTTCTATCGCTTCCCGCTTCGTCGCGCCCGCCGGCCTCGCCCTTGCCGCCCTGATGCTGACCGTGACCCCCATGGGCCTGCACCCGGCCAAGGCGGATACGAAGGCCGACAACCAGATCCTCGATCTCCGCAGCCCGGATTCGAACAGCACCGACAAATCCGCCGCCGACAAGTCAGGCACCGAGAAGTCAGGCACCGACAAGTCAGGCACCGACAAGTCGAGCAAGGACAACACGGCCGACGCTTCGGGCGGCAGCAATGACGCCGGGTCGGGCAACGGCGGCTCGAAGGACGCCGGCGGCAGCGCGCATGACAGCGGCTCCAGCGGCTCGCACGACAACGGGAAGGATCACTGAGACCTCGCGATCGTCGGAACGGATTGCGGCGCGCCCTCGCCTGAGGACGCGCCGCATTCGTTCGTGGCGATCAGCGGTATGCGGTGCCTAGAGCTTGCACTTCTGCCGTTGGCCGTCCAAGCCCATATAGGTGTCGGTCGCCGGATCGTAGGACTTGAAGGTGGCCTGGCAGTCGGCGACGTGATTCGGGCTATCCCCGATCACTTCCGGCACGGTGTTCACGACGCTGCCGGTCGGCGTGCTGGTGACCGTGCCTTCGCTCGACGCGGGGCTGACCGCCGGCGTGTTTGAGGTCGGCGTGACGGGCGCGGCAATCGCCGCCGTGCCCAGCGGATCGCGGAGCGGCGCGGTCCCGGTATTGGCATCTGTCGCCGCCGCCGTCGTGTTGACCGGCGGGCCGGAGGCTGCATCGGCCTCGGCCGCCTGGAAATCCGGATCCGACTGGTGCTTGCTATAGAAGCTCTGATACTTCTCGGCGCTCCAGCTCGCCCTGTTGTAACGCCAGTCGTTGCAATCCGGGGCATCCGTGTTCTTGTTGCAGTAGGTCGAAATCACCTTGTCCTGGGCCGGATCGGCGACGGCCGTCGCGATGCCGCCCAGCCCGCCGAGCGCGAGCAGCGCGGCCAGGGAAATGTTCGAGATATGCTTGCGCATGTTTCTGCTCCCTCCGGAAGACCGGATCAACGGTTCAACCTCTGAAGACAGGCAATCGGGAATTTGCGGGTAAAACACCACCGGTGGGCTTTGCGTTCCCGTGAAAGAACCGCGCGAAAGACAGGTTAAGATTGACGCGGCGCGGCCGGAATGCATGCTTTGTCCGACTCTTAGTTCGAGTTTTCCCGCTCCGTTCCCCCCAGAGATAAAAAGGATTTGAACGATGGAATACCGACGTCTCGGCGCTTCCGGCCTGCGCGTGCCGGCACTTTCGTTCGGCACCGCGACCTTCGGCGGCGGCAATGATTTCTTCAAGGCCTGGGGCTCGACCGATGCAGGAGGTGCGACGCGGCTGATCGACGTCTGCCTCGATCACGGCGTTTCGCTGTTCGACAGCGCCGACGTCTATTCCAACGGCCTCGCAGAGGAGATCCTCGGCGCCGCGATCAAGGGCAAGCGCGATCGCCTGCTGATCTCCACCAAGGCGACCTTTCCGATGGGCGAGGGACCGAATGAATTCGGCTCGTCGCGCCAGCATCTCCTGGAGACGGTGCATGGCTCGCTGAAACGGCTCGGCACCGACCGGATCGATCTCCTGCAACTCCACGGCCAGGACTGCAACACGCCGGTCGAGGAGACGCTGGCGACCCTCGACCAGCTCGTGCGCGAGGGCAAGGTGCGCTACATCGGCGGCTCCAACTTCTCCGGCTGGCATCTGATGAAGTCGCTGGGTGTCGCGGACCGCTTGGGATTCCCGCGGCATGTGGCGCATCAGGTCTACTACTCGCTGCTCAATCGCGACTACGAATGGGAGTTGATGCCGCTCGGGATCGACCAGGGTGTCGGCGCGGTGATCTGGAGCCCCTTGGGTTGGGGCAAGCTCACCGGCAAGATCCGCCGCGGCCAGCCGGCGAAGCCCGGCACCCGCGCGGCCAACATCCCCGACACCGGACCGCACTACGACGAGGAGCGGCTGTTCCGCATCGTCGACGCCGTGGACAAGGTGATGAAGGAAACCGGCAAGGCGTTCACGCAGGTGGCGCTGAACTGGCTCCTGCAGAAGCCGACCGTCGCCAACGTCATCATCGGCGCGCGCGACGAGGCGCAGCTGAAGACCAATATCGGCGCGGTCGGCTGGTCGCTGACGCCGGACCAGGTGAAGGCGCTCGACGCGGCGAGCGAGGCGCCCGCCGCCTATCCCGCCTGGCACCAGCACGGGTTCCCGATGCTGAACGAGAAGCGAGTGTGGTGAGGGCGATCAGGACCGCGCTATCGGATGAGCGGCGGCGATCGCTTCCTCGAGGCTCCAGGCGCCGCCTTCCGCAAAGAGCGCGGCATAGCGCGCAGCTCCGAGCTTCGCACGGGCGCTCGCCGTCGCGGCGTCGAATGCGGTCTGATCCGCCGGTTCGAACCTCAAATCCGTCAGTCGCATCGAGGCATCGACGGCGCCGAACAACTGCGCGGCGGTCTCGGTATCGCCGCGCAGCACGGCGACGTGTCCCATGGCGCTGAGATAGTAGTGGGCGAAGGTGGTGTCGTCGGCCGCCTGGCCCAGATCGAGCGCTTCCTCCAGCAACTGTGCCGCCGTCCGCCAGTTTCCCGCCGCGAGATGGACATGGGCGAGGTTCTGCAGAATGGCGACGATCCAATAGGCGTTGCCGAGCGCGCGCATGCGGGCGAGCGCTTCCTGGAACAGGGGTTCGGCCTCGAGCGGCTTGTCCTGCAACCGCGCCGCCTCGCCGAGCGCCGTCAGTGCCAAGCCGATTCCGTAGTCGTCCGAGGCCTGGCGGAACGCCGTCAGCGATTCGCGGACCGCCGCCAGCCCGGCCGGATCCGCGCTGGTGAAGAAGGCGGTGATACCCTCCATCATCGCGGCGAAGCTCGCTTCACGCACCAAGCCGAGGCGCTGATAGGCGAGCCGGCATTCCTGGAAGAAGGGCATCGAGCCCTGCCAATCGCCGGCGAGGAGTCTGGCCCATCCCGCGACATCCACCACGGTCGCCCGTTCCTCGCTGCCGACGAGGTCGCCGGTGCGAATCAGTGCCCGCGAGATCCAGCCATCCGCCTCGGCGAAGCGGCTCCGGGAGATCCAGAACCAGAGCAGATGGCGCAGCAGGCGTGAGATAGCTTGAGCGTTGCGGGTCTCGAGCGCGCACTCGAAAGCAGCGCGGATGTTGTCGGCCTCGGGCACCAGGAAGCGCGCCCTGGCGCTCACGCGCGGCGCGAGATGCGGCGCGAGCTCCGCCTCCACGAGGCCGATCAGCCATTCGAGATGCCGCTCGCGAATCTGGTCGGCAACGCCGCCCTCCTTCGCCCGTTCCCAGCCATATTCCTTGAGGAGATCGAGCAACTGCAGCCTGACCTCGCCGTCGACCACGCTCCGCTGCAGCAGGCTCTTGCGAACCAACGAGCCGAGCGTGTCGGTGACCAGCCTCTGGTCTTGAAGCGCGGCAACCGCCGCCATGGCCTGGACCGTGAATCCGCCGGAGAAAGCGGCGGCGCAGCAGAAGACGAGTTGCTCTGTCTCGTTCAGCAGGTTGTAGCTCCAGCCGATCGCGTTCCGCATCGTCTTGTGGCGGCCGGCAAGCGACCACTCGTCCCGTCCCAGCACCTCCAACCGTTCCGCCAACCGACCGAGCAGGTCCTTGGGCTCAAGCAGCCGCAGCCGCGACGCTGCGAGCTCGATCGCCAGCGGCAGACCTTCGAGCCTCCGGCAGATTTCGGCCACGACCGGCGCTTCCCCTGCACCGATCTGGTAGTCGGGGCGGATCGACCGCACCCGATCGACGAAAAGCTCGACCGATTCGAACCGCATCGCTTCGTCCGCATCGGCCGCAGTCTCCGGCGTCACCATCGGCTTCAGCGCGTATTCGTGCTCCGGCGGGATGTTCAGCGCCTCCCGGCTGGTGACCAGGATCTTCAGGCGATGGCAGTCGCCCAGCAGATCGAGGAAGACCGGGGCTGCCGTCATCACATGCTCGAAATTGTCGATCACGATCAGCATGTGCCGGTTGGCGAGCGCCTTCTTGATGATGTCCACCACGGGTCGGCCGTGCTGCTCGGGAATGCCGAGGGCCTGCGCCATCGCCGGCGCCACCAGGCGGGCCACGCCGATCGACGCCGTGGGGATGAGGAAGACGCCGTCCTCGAAGACGTCCTGCAGGTTCCGCGCGACCTCGATCGCGAGCCGGGTCTTGCCCGAACCGCCGGTGCCGGTGATCGTCACCATGCGCGTGGCCGCATCCGCCAGCATGGCGATCACCGCCGCCTTCTCCCGAGTCCGCCCGATGAAGGGAGTCATGTCCGCAGGCAGGTTGCCCGGCCCGCGATCAAGCGAACGCAGCGGCGCGAATTGGCTGGGCAACCCGTCGATCACCAGATCGAAGAGGCGTTCCGCGAACCGGATATCCTTCAGCTTGTGGGTCCCGAGGCTGCGTATGGTGACTTCCGCGTCGAGACGATCGCCGACGCGGTCGCGGGTCTCCCCCGAGAGGATGATCTGGCCGCCATGGCCGGCGTTGCAGATCCGCGCCGCGCGGTGGACGTCGATGCCGGCGAAGTCGAGGCGGCGCGCCGCAGCGGCGCGCGCGGGCCGGCCGGTGTGGATGCCCATGCGGACGCGCACATAGGCGCCGTCCGGCCACTGGGCGTCGTATAGCATGCGCTGAGCCGCGATTGCGGCGCGGACCGCATGCAACGGATCGCCGAATATGGCGAAGAGCTCGTCGCCATGGGTGCTGACCTCGATGCCGTCCTCCCGCGCGATCGCGGCGCGGATGAGCTCGAACTGCTGGGCGAGCGCATCCGGATAGCGCGCTCCCAGGATCTCGACCAGTTCGGTCGACGCCTCGATGTCGGTGAAGAGGAGCGTGCGCTCCTGCTCGTTGTCACCAGCGGCCATGAATCGGGAGGCCGGTGCGGCCACGTGGCTCTCCTCGCCGGCCGCGACCGTGGGCGCCGCGCCGTCGCCGCCTCAGAGTCTCCCCATGATCAGCACGCCACCCCCGCGGTCGATCGGATCCTGGGGCTGCAGGGGTTCGAGCAGCAGGCGCTGCTGCATCGAAGCCAGGCTCGCGATCTCCGCGTCGCTGATGGTGACGCCGTTCAGCAGGTTCTTTCCGGCGTCGGTGAGATAGGTGTCATCGATGATGCCGGCATTGACCAGACGCTCGACAACGGTCATGAGATCCCCCTTCGGTCGGCAACGCAGGAAGGTCCATTTTTACAGCTTTCGCATGAACTCTCAAGAAAGACTGGGTTAATATTCCGGTATGACAGGGACCGAAACGGAAGCCTTGCCCGAACCGATCATCGCCGGCGCGCCGGACCGCAGCGCCGCGTTGCTGCTGCACCTCGATCTCATCTCGCGGATGCTGGATCAGGCCGGGCGACGTCTCATGCAACGAGAGTCCGAGCTCGATGCCCTGATCCTCGATCACCTCATCGTGCTGCACCAGATGACACGCGCCAGTCTGCCCTTGATGGAAGCGGCGCTACACCGCGCGCAATCGCTGGCGCCGGATCCCGTGGCGCAGGCCTTGATCGGCTATTTCGAAGAGCATATCGCGGAAGAGCGGGACCACGATCTCTGGACACTGGAAGATCTCGAAGCCGGCGGTGTGTCGCGGGCGGAGGTGATCGCCGCGATCCCGGGCCCCGAGGTCGCGGCGCTCGCCGGAGCGCAATATTTCTGGCTGCTGCACGATCATCCGGTGGCGCTGCTCGGCTACATCGCGGTGCTCGAGGCAACCGCGCCGTCACCCGCGATGGTGCAGCACTGGATGGCGGCAAGCCGATTGCCCGCCGCGGTCTTCAGGACCCATCATCTGCACGCGGCGCTTGATCCCGGTCATGTGGCCAAGCTCATCGAGTTCATCAACCGGACACCGCTCGGCCCCCGGCACGAGCGCCTGATCGTGACGAGCGCGATTCACACCGGACAGAAGCTCGCCGAGCTTCTGGTCTCGCGTGAGCGATGGATACTTCGCTGAGGTCGGGAGCCTAGGCGTCGCCGCGGTTGACCCAGGGGATGCGGGCGACTTCGATACCGTCCTCGATCAGCTCCTGGTGCTCGGCGTCGGTCGCCTCGCCGTAGATGCCGCGGGACTCGGACTCGCCCTCGTGGATCTTGCGCGCCTCCGCGGCGAACTTGTCGCCGACATAGTCGCAGTTGGTCTCCACCTGGCGGCGCATCTCGAGCAGCGCCTTGCGGATCTCGGCCGGCATCAACGCGGCCTTCGCGGAGGCTTCGGCGGATGCGCTGGGAGTCGGTGCCGCCGGAGCGGGCACCGAGGGCACCTCGACCGGGGCGATCTCATGGCCGCCCCGCTCGCCGATGTCCCTGCCGATTCTGGGCGCCATCAGGGCCTTCGCGACCTTCGCGCTGCCGCAGACCGGGCATTCCAGCGCCTTCCGCTTCAGCTGCCGGTCGCAGGTGTCGCCGTCCTTGAACCAGGCTTCGAAATTGTGCTGCCGGTCGCAGTTGAACGCGTAGAGAATCATGGCTTCGCCGAAATCCGTCACTCGCATTAACGTGGTGCTGCCCGATCGACGGTGGAAGTCATCCTTCCATGACCGTGATCGTGACAGACGGATGATATTTGATCCTTAGGTGTGAGCAATGCAAGTCACCCCGCCGGCATCCTGGGTTGCGGAGCATGCAAGTCTGATTCCGAAGTCCGGGCCGGTGCTGGACCTCGCCGCCGGCAGCGGGCGACATGCGCTATTTTTCAAGGGCTTGGGCTATCGCCCTGTGGCGGTCGATCGCGACGTGTCGAGACTCGCCGATCTCAAGGCCGATGCCCAAACTGAAGTCATCGAAGCCGATCTGGAAAGCGGCGGTCCCTGGCCACTGGGCGACCGGCGATTCGCCGGGATCGTGGTCACCAACTATCTCTGGCGGCCGATCCTGCCGCGGATCGCCGCGGCGCTGTTGCCCGGCGGCATCCTCATTTACGAGACCTTCGGCCTCGGCCAGGAGCGCCACGGCAAGCCGACCAATCCCGATTTCCTGCTGCGGCCGGGCGAGCTGCTGGATTTCGCAGAGAGCACGGGGCTGGTGGTCCGCGCTTATCGCTGCGGCGAGATCGCCGCGCCGGCGCGCGCCGTCCGGCAGGGCGTGGTGGCGCAGCGGCTTTCCTGAGACCCGGAGACCGCTGGCGCGTCTTCACGGTCACCCGCGGGCTCGATCCGCGCCTCTGGTGCAGTCGGCGCGAGGTGCCCGGGTCAAGCCCGGTCATGACGGCTTCATCGTGACTTGACTCCCGATCGACTTCGTCAGATATTTCTGTCGAGACAGAAATAACGGAAACACCGAAATGGACCTGACCCGGGCGATGGAGCGCTATGTGGTGCACTGGGGCGAGATGGGGGCGCGCTGGGGCGTCAACCGTTCGGTGGCCCAGATCCATGCCCTGCTGTTCCTGGCGTCGCGTCCCCTCACCGCCGAGGAGATCGCCGAGACGCTGTCGATCGCCCGCTCCAACGTCTCGACCAGCCTGAAGGAGCTGCAGGGCTGGGGCCTCGCCAACATGGTCCACGTGCTGGGCGACCGGCGCGACCATTTCGAGACCGAGAAGGACGTCTGGAAGATCGCGCTCACCATCGTGCAGCAGCGCAAGGCCCGCGAGATCGACCCCACCCTCGGTACGTTGGCGCAATGCGTCACCGAAGCCAAGGAGGATCCCGCGACCGCGCGCGACGTCGTCGAGCGCATGGCCTCGGTCCTGAATTTCCTGGAGACCGTCTCGGTCTGGTACGACCAGGTGAAGGACCTGCCGCCGCCGGTGCTGATGAAGCTGGTGAAGCTCGGCGCCAGGGTGGCGCGGTTCGTCGGACGCCGTCGCAGCTAGCGGGAAGGCCCGCGACCCCGCGCCCGTTTCGGCCTGGATATTTCAGTTCCTTCTGAAATATCCGAAATTTGATGGAGGGTGAGATGACGAGCGCCTTGATGCTGCTGACCCTGCAGGGTGTGCTGGGCGCCTTCGACAATGTCTGGAACCACGAATGGCGCGAGCGGCTGCCCGCGCGACCGGGCGCGCGGCGCGAACTGGTGCTGCATGCCTTCCGCGGCGGGCTCTACGCGCCGGTCTTCCTGAGCTTCGGCTGGCTGAGGCTCGAGGGCGCGCTTGGCTGGCTGTTCATCGCCGTGCTGGCGGTCGAGCTCGGCATCACCCTCGCCGATTTCGTCGAGGAGGACCGCGCGCGCAGGCTCTCGCGCGTCGAGCGCGTCACGCACACCATCCTCACCCTCAACTACGGCGCCTTCCTCGCTTTGGCGGCGCCCGATCTCATCCGCGCCGCACTGCTGCCGGCCGGCGTCACCTTCATGAGCCACGGCTGGCTGTCGGTTCTGATGACGGTCTACGCGCTGGGCTCGGCCGGCTTCGCATTGCGCGAGATGCTGGCGGCGCGACGGCTCGCTCGCATGATCGCGACACTGCCGAAGGCCGCCGCTCTTCCCAGCGGCCGGACCGTGCTCTTGACCGGCGGCAGCGGCTTCATCGGCCGCGCGGTCACGCGCCGGCTGCTGGAGCGCGGGGACAAGGCGATCGTGCTCAGCCGCAATCCGGCCATGGCGACGGCGGTGCTCGGCCCGGTGCGCGTCGTCGGCGCGCTGGAGGAGATCGATTCCCGCGAACCGATCCATGCCGTGGTCAACCTCGCCGGCGCGCCGATCTTCGGCCGGCCCTGGACCAAGGCGCAGAAGCGCGTACTGGTGGCGAGCCGCATCGGTCTCACCCGCGCGCTGGTCGACTGGCTTGCGACCCGCGCGCAGCGGCCGGAGGTGCTGGTCAGCGCCTCGGCGGTCGGCTGGTACGGCACCGGAGAGGCGACACGCGACGAGACCGCGCCGGTCGGCGGCGACTTCCCCGCTTTGCTCTGCAATGCCTGGGAGCGGGAAGCGGTGCGGGCCGCGGCGCTCGGGATCCGGGTCTGCCGCCTGCGCCTCGGCCTGGTGCTGGCGGCCGATGGCGGGTTCTTGAGCGCGCTGCTGGCGACCACGCGCCTCGGCCTCGCTGCCCGGATCGGCGACGGGCGGCAATGGATCTCCTGGATCCATCGCGACGACGCGGTCGAGATGATCGCGCGGGCGATCGCCGATCCGCTGTTCGCGGGCGCCATCAACGCGACCGCACCGGCGCCCGTGCGGCAGGCCGACTTCGCACAGGCGATTGGCCGGACGCTGCATCGGCCGGTGCGGTTCACGATCCCCGCGCGTCCGCTACGCTTCGCGCTGGGCGAGATGGCGGGGCTGCTCACCGAAGGGCAGTGCGTGGCGCCGCGCCGGGCGCGCGAGATCGGCTTCGTGTTCCGCCACACCGAGATCGAGCCGGCTCTGCGCGATCTGCTGGCACCGCGCGAGAGCCGTCACGGCGCCACCCTGCGCCTGCTCGACCATCTGCTGACCTGAGGGGACTACAATGAACGCACGCGTCCAGCTTGCGCGCCCCCAGCCGCTGTTCCGCCGCACCATGGAGCGGCTGTTTCACCTGCTGCCGGAGGCCGTGCGCGAGCAGCATGGGGCGATCGACGTGCTGCTGACCACGGGCCGCGCCGATATCGACCGCGGCCGCGCCTGGAGTGCCCGGCTGATCGGCTGGATCTTC
>DATKMF010000180.1:0-30836 GCA_035542015.1 Candidatus Cybelea sp. | reverse complement strand
CGAATCCTCCGACGACAAGTCGCAGATCGAGGAATATCTCCGCGAATACAAGGGCGAGGGGATCCAGCACATCGCCCTCGCGACCGACGACATCTATGCGACGGTCGAGCGCTTGCGCTCCAACGGCGTCACGCTGATGGCGCCGCCGCCCGCCACCTACTACGAGATGCTGGATCAGCGTCTGCCGAACCACGGCGAGGACGTGGCGCGGTTGAAGGCGCTTGGCATCCTGATCGACGGCTCGCCCACCCATGATGGGCAGAAGGGCGGGCTGCTGCTGCAGATCTTCACCGAGACCATGGTCGGCCCGATCTTCTTCGAGATCATCCAGCGCAAGGGCGACGAAGGATTCGGCGAGGGCAATTTCCGCGCCCTCTTCGAATCGATCGAGCGCGACCAGGTCCGCCGCGGCGTCCTGAAGGACGATGCGGCCTGAATGAATGAAAGAGGTGCGCGATGCATAAGACCGCGCAGCAACCCTATCCCGATCTTCGCGGCGACTATTCCCAGATGGAAGCCGACTATACGGTCGAGCAGGACTGGTTCCGCTACACCGAGGAAGAGCATGCGCGCTGGCGCCTGCTCTATCGCCGCCAGGCCAAGCTCCTGGAGCGCTACGCGGCACCGGAGTTCGTCGCCGGCATCACGGCATTGGACGCGGCCGGGCAGATTCCGGATCTCGCGATCGCCTCGCGTCGCTTGCAGGCAGCGAGCGGCTGGCAGCTGGTCACGGTGCCCGGCCTCATTCCGGAGACCGACTTCTTCGCCCATCTCGCCAAGCGGCAGTTCCCGGTCACCGAGTGGATCCGGCGCGCGGACGAGATCGACTATCTGGTCGAGCCCGACATCTTCCACGACTTCTTCGGCCACGTGCCGCTGCTCTTCAATCCGGTCTTCGCCGATTACATGCAGATCTATGGCGAGAAGGGTGCGGAGGCGAGTCGGCTCGAGACCTCCAAGATCCTGGTCCGGCTCTATTGGTACATGGTCGAGTTCGGCCTCATCCGGACGGAGCAGGGGCTGAAGGCCTATGGCGCCGGCATGCTCTCTTCGGCAGCCGAGACCCGGTTCTCGATCGAGGACAAGAGCCCACATCGGATCGGTTTCGACCTCGAGCGGGTGCTGCGCACCACCTACCGGATCGACGATTTCCAGGAGACCTATTTTGTGCTCGACGGCTTCGAGCAGCTGTTCGAAGCGACGCGGCGCGACTTTGCGCCGATCTATGGGCGCATCGCAGCCGAGTCCGAGCTCTCTCCGGATGTGACGCTCGTCACCGATCGCGTAATCACGCGCGGCGATGGCAGTTGGAAGCGCCGGCGCAAGACGGCGGCGAGCGTCGCCGCCTAGAGCGCGGAAAAGCTTGGATTCTCGCGGGAGAATCCAGAACGAAGCGGCAACTGAACCGTCGCCGAATCCAACCGTTTCCCGCAGGCTTCAAACTTTGGTGACTGGCACAGTCCTCCTCCCCGGATAGAGTGCGGGCCGAGATTCGCTCGCCCTCAAGGGGTCGCCGGCGCGGCCTCCTCGGTAAAGGGACTAGGGATGCAGCCCGTAGCCGCCGGCGAAGGCGGGAATCCGCGCGCATGGAAGCCACGCAGACTCTGGCCGTTGATCCTGATCGCCGCGGCGATCGCGCTCTATTTCGCGCTCGGCCTGGGCGGCGAGTTGAGCTGGGCCGGGTTCCAGGCGCGGCAGGCGGAATGGCAGCGCTTGGTGCGCGACCATTACGCGCTGGCGCTGCTGATCTTCATGGCCGCGTACACGGCGCTGGTGGCGCTGTCGATTCCGGGCGCCGCGTTGCTGACCATGATCGGCGGGTTCCTGTTCGGTGCGGCGGTCGCGACGGCGAGCGTGGTCTTCGCCGCGACTCTCGGCGCGACGCTGGTCTTCCTCGCCGCGCGCACCGCGCTATCGGCGCCGTTGTCGACGCGTGCTGGCCCGTGGCTCGCGCGGTTGGAGCAGGGCTTCCGGCGCGACCAGTGGAGCTACATGTTCTTCCTACGGCTGATGCCGATCTTTCCCTTCTTCATCGTCAACCTGGCGCCGGCCTTCTTGGGCGTGAGCCTACGCTGCTTCGTGGTGGCGACGTTCCTCGGCATCATCCCGGCGACGGCGGTCTATGCGCTGGCCGGAGCAGCACTCCAGGATGTGCTCGGTCCGGGCACGACGTCGATCGTCCAAATCGCCTTTGGTCCGAGGGTTCTCGCAGTTCTCGTCGGTCTCGCGGCGCTCTCGCTGCTGCCGGTTGTCTACCGTCGCTTCCGGAAGCGGGACGGCGACGCATGAGCGAATCCCTGAGCTGCGATATCTGCGTCATCGGCGGCGGGTCGGGCGGTCTCTCGGTTGCGGCCGGCGCGGCGCGGCTCGGCGCGCGCACCGTGCTGATCGAAGGCGGCAGGATGGGCGGCGACTGCCTCAATGTCGGCTGCGTGCCGTCGAAGTCGCTGATCGCCGCCGCCCAGGTTGCCGCGACCGCGCGACGCGCAGCCGCGTTTGGCATCGACCTGATGCCGCCGCGCGTCGACTGGCAACGCGTCCACGGCCACGTCCGCGCGGTGATCGACACCATCGCGCCGCATGATTCGGTCGAACGTTTCGAAGGGCTCGGCGTCCGCGTCATCCGCGACTGGGCGCAGTTCGCGTCGCCGGAGACCGTGCTCGCCGGCGGGCTGCGGATCGGGGCGAAGCGTTTCGTGATTGCGACGGGCTCGGTGCCGGCGATCCCGGCGATCCCCGGACTTAGCACCCTGCCCTTCCTCACCAACGAGACCGTGTTCGATATTGCGGAGCCGATGGCACACCTCCTGGTGCTCGGCGCGGGCGCAATCGGCGCCGAGCTGGCGCAGGCTTACGCACGGCTTGGCGTCGCCGTGACTGTGCTGGAGCAGGATCGATTGCTCCCGCGCGAGGATCCGGCGCTGGTCGAAATCGTGCGGCGCGCGCTGGTGAGCGACGGCGTCACCCTGCGCGAAGGCTTTCGTGCCGGCGCGGTGATGCGCCGCGGCAATGACATCGTCGTCAAGGGCGCCGAAGCTTCAGGCCAGGCGGCCGAGGTTGCCGGGTCGCATCTGCTGGTCGCGACCGGGCGGCGCGCCAATCTGGAGCGGCTCGACCTTGCCAAGGCGCAGATCGCACACACCGCGCGCGGGATCACCGTCGATGCACGGCTGCGGACCAGCAACCGGCGCATCTTCGCGATGGGCGACTGTGTCGATCTGCCCGGCACGGGGCCGCTGGCCTTTACGCATGTTGCGGGCGAGCACGCCGGGATCGTGATCCGGAATGCGTTGTTCCGCCTGCCGGCGCGGGTCGATCCCAAGATCGTGCCCCGGGTCACCTTCACCGATCCCGAGCTGGCCGCAATCGGCCTGCCGATGGAGGCGGCGGCCACGGTCGTCGAGGAAGCGTTCGCCGCCAATGACCGGGCCCAGACCGGGCGCGCAACCGCGGGCCGGATCCGCATCGGCACCGCCCGCAATGGCCGAATCCTCGGGGTCGCGATGGCAGGGCCGCAGGCGGGGGAACTCTTGGCGCCCTGGTGCCTTGCGCTCCGGGGAGGGATGAAGCTTGCGGCGATGGCCCGGCTCCTGCTGCCTTATCCGACGCTCGGCGAGATATCGAAGCGCGCCGCCGGCCGCTTCTACGCGCCGCGTGTATTCGGGCCGGCGAGCCGCCGTCTGGTCGGCGCGCTCCTGCGACTGCCGTAACGGGGATTGGCTTGACGGGATGCCGGAAAATCCGCTTCTTCGGGGCGAAATCCTTCGGGATCGCGCGATGAGCCGCCGCAACGAGAGCAACGAGGATCGCAAGCGCCTGACCGGCGCCGAGACGCTCGGCGCCCAACCGCTTGGTGAGCGCCCGGCGGAGCGCATCGATCTTCCGGGCTTCGGCCGCGGCCTGTCGGCCCGTATCCTCGCCTTGACCGTGTTCTTCGTCATGCTGAGCGAGGTCTTGATCTACGCGCCCTCGATCGCGCGCTTCCGCCTCGACTGGCTGGACGAGAAGCTGGCGAGCGGCCATCTCGCGACCCTGGCGCTCGAGGCGACGCCGGATTACATGATCGACCCGCAGCTCGAGATCACACTGCTCGAGCACGCCGGCGCGCGGCTCGTCGCCTTGCACACGCCGGACGGCAAGAACCTGATGCTGCGCGGTCCGACCGCGGCGCAACTGGTCATCGACGAGACGATCGATCTCGACGATCACTCGCTGCTCGATCTGATCGCCGGCGCGTTCGACACTTTGGGGCATTCCACCAACCGAGTGCTCCGGGTGATGGGCCATTCGCCGCGGGCACCCGATACGGTGATCGAGGTCGTGCTCGACGAGCAACCGCTGCGCGAGGCGATCATCGCCTATTCCTGGCGCGTGCTCGGCGTCTCGATCGTGATCTCGCTGATCACCGCGACGCTGATCTTCCTCGCGCTGCAATGGTTCATCGTGCGGCCGATGCGGCGCATGACCGGCCAGATGGTGCGCTTCCGCCGCGATCCCGAGACGGCGGCGCTGGAGCCCGCCACCACGCGGCGCACGGACGAGATCGGCATCGCCGAGCGCGAGTTCTCGCTGATGCGCCACGAGGTGCGGCGAGCCTTGCAGCAGAAGGAGCGGTTGGCGGCCCTCGGCACCGCGGTCAACAAGATCAACCACGACCTCCGCGGCATCATCTCGACCGCGCGCCTGATCGCCGACCGGCTGGTCGGCAGCGGCGATCCCGACGTCAGGAAGGCGGCGCCGACGCTGCTGAAGGCGCTCGATCGCGCGGTCGACCTCTGCTCCGACATCCTCAACTTCACCCGCGAAGGGCCGCCGCGCCCCGACTTGAGCGAGTTCCCGCTGAAGGAGCTTTGCCTCGAGGTGAAGGAGAGCCTGCCGCGCCAGCTGCTGGACGGCAAGGCGCTGGAAGCCGAGATGGATCAGGCGTTCAAGATCGTGGCCGATCGCGGCCAGCTGTTCCGGGTCATCCGCAATCTCGGCGAGAATGCGCTGCAGATGGGCGCGCAGCATGTGACCGTCAGGGCCGAGCGTGGCAACGGCAAGGTCGCGATCGAAGTCGCCGACGACGGCCCCGGCCTTCCTCCCAAGGCCGTCGACAATCTCTTCCGCCCGTTCCGCGGCTCGGCCCGGGCGGGCGGTACCGGCCTCGGCCTCGCCATCGCCCGCGAGCTCACCCGGGTGCAGGGCGGCGACCTGCGGCTGGCGGAAAGCGGCGTCCAAGGCGCCCGTTTCGCGATCGAGCTCCCGGACCGGCTTTCGGCCTGATCGACCGGGTTGCCTTCTCGTCCGATCCTCCGTAGTTTGGCCGCGATTTGGATCAAAGGAGCAGTGACGATGAGCGGCATGAGCGCGACCGAGAAGTTCTTCTGGGGCGGCGTGCTAGGGGTGTTCGCCATTGTTGCGCTATTCGCGACGGCACGGCACGGCGAAGGCGCATCGTATTGGGGCGGGCTCGGTGTGTTTGCGATTCTGATCGGACTGATCTTCTACATGATCACCCGAGCCAATTTTGGTAAGCGCGAAGATTCGCACTGATCGCTTCAGTCGATCTGCAGCACCAGCGCCTTCAGATAGGCCGATTCCGGCAGGAACGGATGGACCGGATGGTCCGGTGCTGCGCCGGTGGCGAACAGCTGCCGGGCGCTGCGGCCGCTCTCGTGGATGCCGCGCGCGACCTCATGGGCGAAATCGCCGGCCGGCATGTTGTGCGAGCAGGAGGCGATGAACAGCAACCCGCCCGGTTCGACGACTTGGCAGGCAAGCCGGGCCAGCTTGCGATAGGCCTTCGAGCCGACGTGGAGATCCTTCTTTGACTTGACGAAGGCCGGCGGGTCGGCGGCGACGATGTCGAAGCGGCGCTTGGCCGCGACGAGATCGGTCAAGGCCTCGAAGGCCTCGCCGCGCTCGACCGAGACCTCACGCTCCACGCTGTTCAACGCCGCCGCGCGCTTCAGCAGATCGAGCGCCGCCTCCGAACGGTCGATGCACAGCACTTGCTTGGCACCCATGAGCGCCGCCTGCACGCCGAAGCCGCCGGTATAGGAATAGAGATCGAGAAAGCTGCCGCCTTCGGCGAGCCGCGCCATCAGCGCCCGATTGTTGCGCTGGTCGTAGAACCAGCCGGTCTTCTGCCCGCCCGCAAGATCGGCGAGGAACCTCGCGCCGTTCTCCATCACCGCGATCGGCCCGTCGAGCGTGCCCTTGGCGAGATGGTGCAGCGGCTCCAGACCTTCGCTCTGGCGCGCGGGGCTGTCGCCGCGCAGCAGGATATTGCGCGGCCTCAACACGGCGTCGATCGCGCCGGCGAGCGGCTCGGCGAGAAGATCCATCCCGGCGCTGTTGAGCTCGGCGACCGCGGTGTCGCCGAAGAGGTCGATGACGGCGCCCGGCAACCCGTCCGCTTCGGCGTGGGCGAGTCGGCAGAAGGGCGAACCGATCAGGCGCTGGCGCAGCTTCAGCGCGCGCTGCAGCCGCCGCTCGAAGAAGCGCTGGTTCACCTCCTGGCCCACGTCGCGGGTGAGCAGCCTCGCCGCGATCAGCGAATGCGGGTTGAAGAGGGCGATGCCGAGCGCGCGGCCATCGGCGCGCTTCAGTGTCACCAGCGAGCCCGGCGGCAGGGCTTTTGCCGCCGCGTCGAGCTCGATCTCGTTGGAGAAGGCCCAGGGATGGCCGCCGGTGACGCGCTTCTCGGCGCCGGCGCGCATCGCGATCTCCGGCCGGGTGGCTACGGCGGTAGAGGTAGTGGGGGCATCAGTCACCGAGCGCCACCCCTTCGCGCCGCGGATCCGCGGCGCCGATGAGGCCATCCTTGGTGAAGGCGACGATGCCGAGCCCGCTGTCCATCGATTCGTATTTCACCGCGTCGCCCATCTGCTGGAATGCCGTGCCGACCGGCTCCAGCCCTTTCCCGGATTCCAACACGCTGGGGCCGTTGCGGTTGATCACATGCGGCAGGGCGACGGCGCCGCCGGGTCCGAGATGCCAATCGACCAATCCCACCACCGCCTCCGCCACATAGTCGATGATGTAGGAGCCGCCCGGCGAGCCCAAGGCGAAGGCCGGCGCGCCGGTCGCGCGGTCGAACAGGATGACGGGCGCCATCGAGCTGCGCGGCCGCTTGCCCGGCTCGACCCGGTTGGCGAGCGGGCGCCCGTCCACCTCCGGCCGGAAGGCGAAATCGGTCAGCTGATTGTTGAGGATGAAGCCATCCACCATCAGACGCGAGCCGAAATTGTTCTCGACGCTGGTGGTGAAGGTGACGATGTCGCCGCTTGCATCCACGATCACCATGTGGCTGGTCGATACCGGCTCGAACTGGCGCCACGCCCCGGCGAGGCCTGCGCTCGCTCCGGGCGGATGACCGGGCTCCGCTCCCGCTCCTGCGGCATCGGGCCGGATCAGCTTCGCGCGCTCGGCGAGATATCCGCGATCGATCAGGCCATCGACCGGGACCCGTGCGAAATCCGGATCGGCGAGATAGCGGTCGCGATCGGCGAAGGCAAGACCGCTTGCCTCGGCGAAATCATGGGCGGCGGCGACCGAGAGCGGAGCTTCCTTCGCGAGATCGAAGCTTTGCAGAATGCCGAGGATCTGCAGCACGGTGACGCCGCCGGAGGAGGGCGGCCCCATGCCGCAGACCTTGTATTGGCGATAGTCGGCGCAAGGCACCGGCCGCGCCTCGGCCCGATAGGCCCGGAGATCGGCGAGCGTCATGCCGCCGGCGCGCGGCTTGGCGTTGCTCACGGTGGCGACGATGTCGCGCGCGATGTCCCCTTCGTAGAACGCGTCGGCGCCGCCGGCCGCGATCTTGCGCAGCGTCTCGGCGAGTGCCGGGTTGCGCAGCATCGTGCCTGCCGGCAGAGGCTTGCCTTGCGCGTCGAAGAAATAGCGGCGCGCATCCGGCATCTTTCCGAGATAGTCGTCCTCGGCGATCTCTTGCGCCAGCCGCGGCGTCACGGCGAAGCCGTGCTCGGCGAGCTGGATGGCCGGCACGAACAGCCGCGCCCATGGGAGGCGGCCGTGCTCCTGATGCGCCTTCTCCAGCATCCGGAGCGCGCCGGGGACGCCGACGGAGAGTCCGCTGACCGCGGCATCGTAGAACTTCAGCGGCTTGCCCGAGGCGTCGAGGAACATGTCGGCGCGTGCCGAGGCGGGCGCCGTCTCGCGACCCTCATAGCTCTCGAGCGCATGGGTGACGCCGTCATAGTGCAGCAGGAAACCGCCGCCGCCGATGCCGGAGGACTGCGGTTCGACCAGGGTCAGCACCGCCTGCACCGCGATCGCCGCATCCACGGCGCTGCCGCCCTCGCGCAGGATCTCGCGCCCGGCTTCCGCCGCCAAAGGCTCCGCCGCCACCACGATCTGGCGCTGCGCCATGGTCTCAGGGGCGCGCGCCATCGCGCTCGGGGCCTTGGGCGTCGATACGACGGGCGGGGATATGCCGCCACAGCCTGCGAGCGCGGCCGAAAGCATGATCGAGATCAATGAGCGGGCGCGTCGGCGACGTATCATGCGCAGCGGTCGGGGAATGCCTTGCGGGATGAAGTCCAGCGCGGGCTGGTTACCGGATTTGTTCCGCCGGTTCTTAGCGGCTTTCGGCGGGGAGAGGAAGGGCGCGTGCAATTCTTGCTGATGATGGGGGTGGCCACGCTGCTGGTCATCGGCTGCATCCTCATCCATTACGAGATGTTGCGCCTGACCGCGGATCTCCTGCTGCCGCGGCTCACGCGGGTGCCGCGCCGTGCCCATGTCGTGTTCGGTATCAGCGCCTGTTTCATCGCGCATACGCTGGAGGTCTGGTTGTTTGCCGGAGTCTACTTCCTGCTGTCGATCGAGACCGAGAGCGGCTTTGCCGATGAGGCGCGCCGGCAGTTCCTCGACTATCTCTACTTCTCGACCGAGACCTACACATCGCTGGGCTTCGGTGCGATGACGCTGCTCACCCATGATTTGCGGCTGCTGGCGGGCGTCGAGGCCATGATCGGCCTGGTGCTGATCGCTTGGACTGCCTCGTTCAATTATTTCATGATGGAGCGCTATTGGGTGGAACACCCGAAGCGGCGGCCCCATCGGCGGCATGAGGCCGCGCCGCATGATGAGAAATAACCCAATGATTTCATTTGGAAAGACCCCACTCGCCCGCAGCATCTGCAAGGCTGGAATGCTCCGGATTTCTATTGTGCACCGCAGCAGAATGGCGGAAAATCCGCCCGCGTCTCGTTCTGGGAGCAGGAGGCGAAAGTGAGCGTGGAACTGCCGGCCGAGAAGGCCAAGCAGGGCGGCGCCAAGCTGGCGCGCATCTCGGTGCCCGATCTGGTCGCCCGCAAGGGCCAGGAACCCATCGTCTGTCTGACCGCCTACACCGCACCGATGGCGCGGCGCCTCGACCCGCATGTCGATCTGCTGCTGGTGGGCGACACGCTCGGCATGGTGCTTTACGGCTTCGAGGACACGATCCCCGTTACGCTGGAGATGATGGCGCTGCACGGCGCCGCGGTGACGCGTGGCTCCAATCATGCGCTGGTCGTGGTCGATATGCCGTTCGGCAGCTACCAGGAGAGCCCGGCCCAGGCCTTCCACAACGCGGCCCGGCTCGTCAAGGAGACCGGCTGCCAGGCGGTGAAGCTGGAAGGCGGGCGCGCCATGGCGCCGACCATCGAGTTCCTGGTGGCGCGCGGCATCCCGGTGATGGGCCATGTCGGGCTGATGCCGCAATCGGTCAACACGATGGGCGGCTATCGCGCCCGCGGCCGCGGCGATTCCGAGGCAACCGCGATCATGGCCGACGCGATCGCCGTCGCCGAAGCCGGCGCCTTCTCGGTGGTGATCGAAGGCGTGATGGAGCAGCTCGCCGAGGCGATCACCAAGCGGATCGACATCCCCACCATCGGCATCGGCGCCTCGGCCTTGTGCGATGGGCAGGTGCTGGTCTCCGACGACATGCTCGGCCTGTTCGCCGACTTCAAGCCGCGCTTCGTCAAGCGCTATGCCGAGCTCGGCACCGAGATCGAGGGTGCTGCCGCGCGTTACGCCGCCGATGTCCGTGCGCGGCAGTTTCCGGGGCCCGACAACATCTACGGCGCCGTCAAACGCCACGCCTGAACGCGAAGCCATCATGCTGAAGATCGACGTCGTCCGCAGCGTCGCGGCCTTGCGCGCGGCCATTCGCCCGCATCGGCAGGGCGGCGCCCGCATCGGCCTGGTGCCCACCATGGGCGCCCTGCATCAGGGCCATCTCGAGCTGGTGAAGGCCGCGCGATGCGCCAGCGACTTCGTCGTCGCCACCATCTTCGTCAATCCCACGCAGTTCGGTCCCGCCGAGGATCTCGACGCCTATCCGCGCGACGAGGCGACCGATCTCAACCTGCTGGCCGCGACCGGCACCGATCTCGTCTACACGCCGTCAGTGTTGGAGATGTATCCCAAGGGCTTTTCCACCGAGGTCAGGGTCAGCGGCCTCACGCGCTATCTCGACGGGCCGGCGCGGCCGGGGCATTTCGAAGGCGTGGCGACCGTCGTCACCAAGCTCTTCACCCAGGTGCAACCGGATGTCGCCTGTTTCGGCGAGAAGGACTTCCAGCAGCTGCAGGTGATCCGGCGCCTGACGCGCGATCTCGATCTGCCGATCGAGATCATCGGCGTCGCGACGGTCCGCGAGCCGGACGGCCTCGCCATGTCATCGCGCAACCGCTATCTCTCGGCGCCGGAGCGCAGGATCGCGGCACGCCTGCCGGCGATCATGAAGCAGACTTCGGAACAGCTGGCGAGCGGAGCGTCCGCGGCAACCTTGCTCGAAGCCGCGCGATCGGCGCTTCGCGCGGCGGGATTCGATCGGATCGACTATCTGGAACTCTGCGACGCCGAGACACTCGAGCCGCTGGCTTCGGCGAAAGAGGGCGCGCGGTTGTTCGCCGCCGCGCACCTCGGGCGTACGCGATTGATCGACAATTGGCCGGTTCGATGATGGCCGGCCCAGACCGCTGTTCAGGGGAGTGCTGCTCAGGACTGCCGCATCTTGGCGATGGGCTGGATGAATTGCGGCTCGATGTCCCAGGGGAAATAGATCCAGGTGTCCTGGCTCACCTCGGTGACGAAGGTGTCGACCAGCGGCCGGCCGGCGGGTTTCGCATAGATGGTCGCGAAATGCGCCTTCGGCAGCATCTCCCGCACGTATTTCGCCGTGCGGCCGGTGTCCACCAGATCATCGATGATCAGGAGACCGGTGCCGTCGCCGGCGACGCCTTTGAGCAGCTTGAGATCGCCCGGCCGATGCACGCCGGCGGCCCCACCTTCGCGATCATCCTCCGAATAGCTCGACATGCAGACGGTGTCGATCAAGCGGATGTCGAGTTCGCGCGCGATGATCGCCGCCGGCACGAGACCGCCTCGGGTGATCGCGACGATGCCATGGAAAGGACCAATGCCGACCAGGCGCCAGGCCAGCGCCTTCGCGGTGCGATGCAACTCCTCCCAGGAGACCGGAAAGGTCTTCTGCGGACTGACCATGACAACCCCCGGTAAGACCTGCCGCGCGCCGGCTGCGGGACCAGCGGCGATTCATGCGCATCGGCGGCGATCAATAGCGGAACCCCAATCCCCCGGCAACGGACAATTGGCCCATTGCAGGTCACGGGGCTTGGTGACAGGATGCGCCGCAATGCGACCCGGGGGAGGGGTCGATGCGAGCGACTCGGGATGGCGCCGATCGAAGATCGCCGCGTGGAGCGCCCGACACCGCGAAAGCCCGACACCGCGAAAGCCCGACACCACCAAGACCTCGCGTCGCGCAAGCAATGAGCAGCAGTAAGGCCTTCGACCCATCATGCCGATGGCGGGGCGGGATACCCGCTCCGTGAACAGCGATCGGATTCTATCGGACAAGCCTTTCGGCGCCGACACGACGCCGGAGGGTGTGCATGCCGACGGCTCGCTGCATGGCATGGGCGAGCATGCGCCGAAGCTGTGGCGTCTGGCGCTCGGCGCACTCGGCGTGGTCTATGGCGACATCGGCACCAGCCCGCTCTACACGTTCCGGGAATGCTTCCATGAATCGACCGGCGTCGCGGTCGATCGCGTCAGCGTCTACGGCGTGCTCTCGCTCGTTTTCTGGGGCGTGATGATCATCGTGAGCGGCAAGTACGCGCTGCTCATCCTCAGAGCCGACAACCAGGGCCAGGGCGGTATGCTGGCGCTGATCGCCCTCGCGCTTCAGCGGGCGCGCAGCATGGGGCGGCGTAAGCTCCTATTCACGCTCGGCATGATCGGCGCGGCACTCTTCATCGGCGACGGCATGATCACGCCGGCGATCTCGGTCCTCTCCGCGGTCGAAGGACTCTCTGTTGCCGAACCGGCGCTGCAGCATTATGTCGTGCCGGTCACGCTGGTGATCGTGGTCATGCTGTTCCTGCTGCAGAGCCGCGGCACGGGATCGGTCGGCGTGCTGTTCGGCCCGGTGATGTGCGTGTGGTTCGCCTGCCTTGCCGTGCTCGGCATCGCGGCCATCATCGGCAACCCTTCGGTGCTGCTGGCGATCCTGCCGTTCTACGGCCTGCGCTTCCTGTTCGAGCATGCTCCTGTCGCCTTCCCGGTGCTCGGCTCGGTGCTGCTGGCGATCACCGGCGCCGAGGCGCTCTATGCCGATCTCGGCCATTTCGGCCGCAAGCCGATCCAGGCCTCCTGGTTCTCCATGGTGCTGCCGGCGCTGGTGCTGAACTATTTCGGCCAGGGCGCGCTGGTCCTGGCCGATCCGACTGCGATCAAGAACCCGTTCTATCTGCTGGCGCCGCAATGGGCGATCTATCCGCTGATCGTGCTGGCGACCCTTGCCACGATCATCGCCTCGCAGGCAGTCATCTCCGGCGCCTTCTCGCTCAGCTGGCAGGCGATGCGGCTCGGCGTCTCGCCGCGGCTTTGGGTGGAGCACACGTCCGAGCACCAGGTCGGCCAGATCTACGTGCCGCAGATGAACTGGATCTTGATGGTCTGCGTTTCGATGCTGATTCTGGGCTTCCGCTCCTCGACCGGTCTCGCCTCGGCCTATGGCATCGCGGTCACCGGCACGATGATGATCGACACCGTGGTGGGCTATATGGTGGTGCAGAGTCACTGGAACTGGCCGCGCTGGAAGGCGAGCCTGATCTTCGGCGGCATCCTCGTCGTCGAGCTCTCCTTCTTCTCGGCGAGCCTCTTGAAGGTCGAGTCCGGCGGCTGGTTCCCGCTGGTGATGGGCGGGGCCATCTTCTTCGTGCTGTCCACCTGGATGTCCGGCCGCGCGCTGTTGGTGCGGCGTCAGGGGCAATCGGCGCTGACCGAGGACGAGTTCCTGGCGGCGCTGTCCGAGCGGCACCTCTCGCGCGTGCCGGGGACGGCTCTGTTCCTGACCGGCGATCCGCAGCGCGTGCCGTTCTCGCTGCTGCACAACATGCGGCACAATCAGGTGCTGCATCAGCGGGTGATCCTGACCAGCATCCTGACCGAGGAGGTGCCGGTGGTGCCCGAGGTCGAGCGGGTGACGGTCAAGGACCTCGGGCGCGGCTTCTATCGGCTGATCTGCCGCTTCGGCTTCTACGAGACGCCGGACATCTCGGTGGCCCTCCGCGGCGCCAAACGCTTCGGCCTCGATCTCGACCCGCAACGGATCTCGTTCTTCCTCGGGCGCGAGCGCATCGTCGCCCATGCGCGCTCGCAGATGTCGGCGTGGCGACGCTGGCTGTTCATCCTGCTGTCGCATAACGAGACCAGCGCCTCCGACTACTTCCGCCTGCCCGCCGGCCGGATCATCGAGCTCGGCGCGCGGGTCGAGATCTGACCGGCCGAGACGAGAGCCTCATGGAAACAGCTACCACCGTCGCCGGATCGGCGATGACCGACCGGCACAAGCTGGCCGGCCTCGCGCTGGCGGCGCTCGGCGTGGTCTATGGCGATATCGGCACCAGCCCGATCTACGCCTTCCGCGAGAGCGTCATCGCCTCGGGCGACCAGCCGCAATGGCATTCGGTGGCGGGGCTGCTGTCGCTGATCTTCTGGGTCGTGACCATCGTTGTCAGCTTCAAATATGCGAGCCTCATCCTCAGGGCCGACAACCAGGGGCAGGGCGGCATGCTGGCGCTGGTCGCGCTGGCGCTGCAGAAGGCGAAGCAACCGCGAGTGCGCTATATCCTGCTGATGCTGGGCATGGGCGGGGCGGCGCTCTTCCTCGGCGATGCGGTGATCACGCCGGCGATCTCGGTCCTCTCCGCGATCGAAGGCCTCGAGCTGAAGGCGCCCGGCCTCGCGCCCTATGTCGTGCCGGTGACCATCGCCATCGTGATCGGTCTCTTCGGCGTGCAGTCCCGCGGCAGCGGCACCGTCGGCAAGTTCTTCGGGCCGATCATGTGCGTTTGGTTCTTTTCCCTTGCCGTGCTGGGCGTCGCCGAGATCGTGCAGAACCCGATGGTGCTCGCCGCCATCAGCCCGACCTACGCGTTCGGCTTCGTGTTCGCGCATTTCGGGATCACGCTCGTGGTGCTGGGCTCGGTGCTGCTCGCGGTCACCGGCGGCGAGGCGCTCTATGCCGACCTCGGCCATTTCGGCCGCAAGCCGATCCAGCTCTCATGGTTCAGCATGGTGCTGCCCGCCTCGATGCTGAACTATTTCGGCCAGGGCGCGCTGGTCCTGAAGGATCCCACGGCGATCAACGGGCCGTTCTTCCTGCTGGCGCCCGGCTGGCTGCTGCTGCCGCTGGTCTTCCTCGCCACACTCGCCACCATCATCGCCTCCCAGGCGGTGATCTCCGGTGCCTTCTCGCTCGGCTGGCAGGCGATGCGGCTCGGCATCCTGCCGCGCCTCCTGATCCGCCACACTTCGGCGGCGCATCACGGCCAGATCTATGCCCCGCACTTGAACTGGCTGCTGATGATCTGCGTCATCCTGCTGGTGGCCGGCTTCAGGTCCTCGGGTGCGCTGGCCAATGCCTATGGCATCGCCGTCACCGGCACGATGATCATCAACACCGCGGTCGCCTTCCTGGTCTCGCGCTGGCACTGGCACTGGCCGCTCTGGAAGTCGGCCGCCGCCTTCGGCCTGATCATCCTGACCGAATGCACGCTGCTGACCTCGAGCCTCCTCAAGATCCCCCAGGGCGGCTGGTTCCCGTTGGCGCTGGGCGGCTTCGTCTTTCTCATCATGGCGACCTGGATGCGCGGCCGAACCTTGGTCTCGCGCACCGTCGGCCAGTCGGCGCTGACCGAGGACGAGTTCCTGGCGGCGCTCTCCGAGCGCCACCTGACCCGCGTGCCGGGCACTGCGCTCTTCCTCACCGGCGATGCGCAGAAGGTGCCGTTCTCGCTGCTGCACAACATGCGCCACAACCGCATCCTCCACGAGCGCATCGTGCTGACCAGCCTGATGACCGTCGAGGTGCCCTTCGTGCCGGAGGCGGAGCGGGTCGAGGTGCGTGACCTCGGGCGCGGCTTCTGGCGGCTGATCGCGCGCTACGGCTTCGTCGATGAGCCCGACGTCGGCTCCACCTTGCGCGCTGCGGCCAAGGCCGGGCTCGAACTCGACCCGCAGCAGATCTCGTTCTTCGTCGGACGCGAGCGGATCATCGCCAGGGCATCGCAGTCGCGCATGGCAGCCTGGCGCCTCTGGCTCTTCACCATCATGTCCTATACCGAGACCAGCGCCGCCGATTACTTCCGGCTGCCCGCCGGCCGCGTCATCGAGCTCGGCGCCAGGATCGAGGTCTGAGTCGAGGGCGTCAGACGTTCTCGTCGCTGCCGCGGGTGAGGTAGCAGCCGTTGATCATCCAGGTGCCGTCCGGCTGCTTCTGCATGATGTAGTGCGCCACATAGGCGAGCCCGTCGGGGCCGATCACGCGCAGGATCTGGTCAGGGCCGAACTCGGTATCGACCAGCCGGTCGAAGGCGACCGAGCGCGGCCGATAGACCGCGGAATAGCCGGATTTCACCATGGCCATGAAGGTGGCGGCGTCGCCGAACTTCTGCTGGATCGCCGGCGTCGCGTAGCCGAAGGCCTTGGTCCCGTCATCGTGCTGGAAGGCGGCGAGCTGCTCCTGGATCACCTGGCGGATCGCCTGCTGGTCGGGACCGGCCAGGGTCGAGGGAGGATCGGCATTGGGTGCCGACTGGGCTAGGGCCGATTGGGTAAGGACGGGCGCCGCATGCGCAACCAGCGCGCCGAGAACGAGGGCCAGGGCAATGCGCCGGAACATGACCGATCTCCGTTTCCGTCCGCTATCGAGATACGCGCCCGACCGTCATCCGGATGAGGCCGGCGCATCAGACGCCGCAACCTGAACCCGCATCGACGCGGCCGGTTCCGCGACGGGACGGATCGCCAGGATTATCGACCCAGAACGGGTCGCCGGCCACGCATGATTTGGTGACAGCCGATCCTCGGCCGCCCGATCAGCGAACGTAAATCCGGACCTCGTTGGCCTGGATGCCGGCGTCGGTCGACTGGCCCGAGCTCACCCGGTCGGCGGGAAGGCCCATGCTCAAGAGCGAGCGCACCACGCGGTCGGCGTTGGTGCGGGCGATGTCGCTGTTCAAGGCGACTTGGGCGGGCGAGCCGCTGGCGGGCGCCACCCCGACCACGTCGAACGCGGCGTTGGGGCGGACTTCCAGCGCCTTGCTGGCGGCCTGATAGAGCGCCTGCTCGTAATTGACGTTGGGCCGGTCGAAACGGATCACCACCAGCGGCCGGCCGGTGGCAGCGCCGGCGCCCGGCGGCAGCGTCGGCTGGGCCGGCGTCGGGATGGTGCGGCTGGCCAGGGTCGTCCCCACGAACTCGCCGCGGGCGACGCCCGATGAGAGCGAGGCCAGGTTGCTGCGCTCGGTGCCGAGGAACTCGTTCTGCCGGGCGATGTCCTGCGACAGCTGGGAGAGCAGCCGGTCCACGTTGACATTGGTCTGCGCGGTCTGGTCCTGCAGCATGCGGAGCTGGCGATGATCCTCATCGACCGCGCCGGAGACGCCGAAGGCCGCGCGGATCGAATCCTGCAGGAAGGCCACATAGGCGGCGTTGCCGGCGACCTCGTTGGAAAGCTCGTTCATCTGGCCGATATCGTTCTCGACCGCGTCGAGATGGCCCTGCGCCTCCTGCCAGGCCTGGACGACGCCCGGGTTGCCCGGCGTGGTGCCGACCTGGAGCTTGCCGGCGATCGCGCCCGTGATAGCCTGGTAGGTGGCGGCGTTCTGCGCGATGTCGGCGTGCAGCCCCTGCTGGCGGGCGGTCTGCTGGGCGAGCGTGTCTTGCAGCTTGGCAAGGTCGGATTTGAGCTCGGTCACCTTCTGGCCGACCGCTGTGCCGGTCGGCTGGTCCGGCTTGGACGTGTCGAGCGGCGGTACCGTGATCGAGCCGTCGGCGTTCTGGATGACACCCGGCGAGGCGGCCGGGGTAACGCTCGATGCGGTCGTACCGGTTGTCGGCTTTGCGGTCGCCGCAGGGCTCGCGGCATTGTCGGCGCAGCCACTCAATAGCCCAAGCGCGGCGGCAACCACCGCAAGCTTCCCGAATCCCATCATGACTGACCAGAACCCCACAATACGGCCGGGACCAGCCGCCCACCCAAGCTGATCGTCAGTTCTTGGCAGTTTTTCTCATAAGAATCAACTGCTTTACCGGCGTTCTTCCGGTCGCTCGAACCCCAGACCATCCCGAACCGGTGCTCCCCTCGTGCCACGGCGGCTGGCAATCATCTTACCCGCGCCTGTGTGCGCCCCTCAAGCCGGATTCCCCACCACTGTGTCCATTCTGCAAAGACCCGTGGCCCAGGGAACACGGGGGGTGAACGCGAAACGCGCTTTCCCGGTCGAGGCAAAGCGGCGTTTTGACCTGCCCCGCGGCGCGATTCAGCGCCGGCTTGGGACTTGCGCTGCTGGGGGCGATTCGATAGGTTCCGGCCCCGCGCGAACGGCCCAGCCGTCACGCCAGGCGGCGGTTTCAAGCACGTCCTTCCCCGAACCGCCCGACAATGCGCCCGTAGCTCAATTGGATAGAGCATCTGACTACGGATCAGAAGGTTAGGAGTTCGAATCTCTTCGGGCGCGCCATTTTCCAATGACTTAGCGGCACGTGTTTGGACTCTTTGCTACGGCGTTTGGACTCTCGTTCCTGACCCGTCTGCGATTTGATCTTCCGAACGCGTCAAATCCATCGCGCATCCGATGGCCACGCTCGATCAGAACGACGGCTTCGACGCCGCGAGCTCAGCGGCCTCGTTGATGACGTGGCTCCAGCCGGACATCGCTCTCGCGGCCATGGCGCCGCTCACAACACCCAAATTATCGACGCTTGAAATCCTCAGCTACCATCCATGTGACAGCCGTGAGTGCAACCCGCTGTCGCTTATCGCTCGCTCGCGATCTTGCTTTCGTACTCCTCGAGCTTCTTGATTCCCTCCGCGGCGACGGTCGCATCCCGGGGCAAGTACGTCTCGACGATGGTCGTTGCCGACTTGAGGGTGTGGCCGGTGATCGCACAGATCTGAGGGATGGTCAGACCCGCGCGAGCGAGTCGCACGACGCAGGTTCGCCGAAGGTCATGGAACCACAGGTCCGTCAATCCCGCCTTGTCCACTGTGTCCTTGAAGGCATCGTAAAAAGTGTCGCCGGTATAGGGCTTGCCGTTCTCGTCGACCAAGACGTGATCGTCCGGGCCAGGGTTTCGGCCCTGGATCAACTCCTCCATCTGAAGCCGCAGGGATTCGATCGCCGGTACCTCGATCAGCTCACCCGTCTTCTTCTGGCGAAGTTCGAAGCTCCGGCCATTCCACTGGCGAATCCTCAAGTCAACGAGATCCGCGCGTCGCTGTCCGATGTCGTGACCGAGGTCCACGGCCAGCGCAATCGAAATCCGGCCAAGCTCGCGTGCCTTGCGCTTTACAAGCGCCATCTGATCAACGGTCCAAACAGTGGAGCGCTTCGTCTTCCGGGCCAGTATCAGCCCCTCTGCCGCATTTGTGTCAGGCATGCCTGTCAACTTCGCCTTCCCATACCTCAGGAGCATCTTGAGGGTGGCGATGACATTCCGGCCCTTTGCAAGCGTGCGGTGTCCAGTGTCAGGGTCAGGCGCGACGATCTCCTCATAGAAATTCTGTATGACTGGAGTGGTCAGGGATCGCACGTCGGGATGACCGTTGATTGCTGACCATTCCTTCAGCAGCGGAAACCAAGCCTCGTAGGTCCGCTTGTTCGTCGAAACCGCATTCTGCAAGTAGTTCGGATGCTTCTGCGTTTCCGCTATAAGCCAAGGGAGCGTCCCTTCGATTTTATACGTGGGAACGATGGGCGCTGCGGCGGGGCGCCGCCTACGCGCAAGTTCGGCGTTGAGCGCCTTGGCCTCTACGACGGCCATTTCGAGACGTTCGCGAAACGTCGCGGTCTCCGGCGCCTTGGTTGCCAAGGTCGCCTTCGTCATTCCGAAAACAGTGACGGCGCTTCCCTTGGGCAGATAGTAGAAATAGGCCTTCCGTCCGCGGCGGCGCACTTCGAGATAGGGAACTCGTTCTTCAATCGAGATGCGCACCGGAATATCCCTGTCCTCGGAGCCCGCGGCTCCACGTCGGCAATGGCGATCGCTTCATCGGGCGTTCGCGGTTTCGAAGGTCGAACCAGTTGAAAACGGCAGATGCCGACCAGCCGCGGAGAAGCGGATCTCGCGTCGGAAATCCAGCTTCTTCCAGCTCTTGACGATGCAAGTAGAACCAGCTCTTCGACTTGCCGAAGAGGCTCGCGATGCCATTTGGGCTGAGTACGAGCGTATTCAGGCCGGGGCGATCGGCTATGGATGAAATCTCGGCGCTATGGCTTGTTTCCGATGTCATGGGGAGGATATTGGCTCTCCAAAATCGGTTCGGCCTCATGCGCGGAAATTTTCCAGCCTGCCCCCGAAAACTGTCGTTCGTATCAGGCGTGTCTCAGCCGGCTGGAGATCGAGAGCGAACCATGGGAGGTCGTTGCATATGACTTGCGGCAGCCATCGGAATGGCGCAGTGCCGCCATTGGCCCTGCGCCATTCCATTCAGTCGCTCAGACGACTCTGCAACGCCGAATCGGCATAGCTATTCGAACAGCGCCGTCAGAGGTTGGCGCACCGCCGGAACGCTGAAGACGGTTCCGATCGGGCTTGAGACACGCTCAAGCACACCGAGATGCGTCAGATCGCTCAGGAGGAACCGTCCGTGCTCGAGATCCGGAATGCCTTCGATCAAAAGGCACTTCAACAGCTCTTCGGCCCGGTCTCTCGCCGCCTCAGGCTCCAGAGCTGGTCCGAGACAGTCCGGATGGCGGAGCGCGACCGCCAACCTCGTGCGCTCGGCGACGATTACTTCGATCAACCGATCCGCGATGGCTATTGCGTCTTCGATCATCGTCATCATGCTGCGAAGCAGGCATTCATGATTTCTGGTCTGGATAGCTGCGCGCAAGGCGCTGACGTATCCGTCATAGTTCCGCTCCGCTGCCAGTTCCCAAGGCAGCACCGGCCATCCCGCGGCATGGAGATCGGCGGCAAGCAGCAAGCGTGCGATGCGGCCGTTCTCTGACCGGAACGGACGAATCCACAGGAAACGCGCGTGGACCAGAAGCGAGCGGACGAGGGGATGGACATTAGGCCAGCGTCCCCGATCGCGATCAGCGAGCCAGATCTCGGTTGCGTCCGGTACCGCCTCGATCGTCGTTAGGCCGGGGATGGGAAGCTTCCCGGCGATGCCGCTGTCGGTATCGCTCCAACAATCCTGACGCCATCGCGCTTTGCCGCGCTGACTGCGGGCCGTCGGCTGGATTTCGTCGTGAATGGTGACAAGATCGGCAATCGTTTCGAGCGGCCGATAAGCAGTGCAGAAAGGATCGAGGCGTCGGAGCGTTGATTGTGTCGCATCTGAGAGCTGCGTCGCGCAATCGATACTCCGCTGCAGCGACCCGCGTCGGCCGATGCGCCCTTCCTTTGCAATCAGACCTCTGCCGTCATCTTGACGTGGCTCGAAGCGCGCAGAAGACGCAAGTTCGGCATACGCGGAAAGTCCGAACAGAACCGCTTCGCAGTCCGACTCGGCTAGGCGAGATCTGTATGACTCCAACTTTCGCTCAAGTTCCGAGAGCGCTGGCGCGAAGGCAATGCTCAGAGCCTGCCCTTCGGCAAGGAGCGCGGCATGCCATGGCGAGCACGACGATGATGGTTCGATCGGTCGCGGGCCGGTGGCTGGGGCGGTCTTCGCCTCTTCGAGATGTCGGATGAGTTCTATGCGGTCGTGTGCAGTCAGATCATCCGAAGCATCGATCACGGCCTGGATCTTTTCGATGACCGCGACGACATGCTGAGACGCAAGGGGCCTCGGCCAGCACCAGCGCTCGACATCGACGTCCGGCGGGGCGATCACGAACGCGAGCACATCCTCCTGGCCGAGTGGTCGCGATCGTAGTCCGACCTCGTTGTACGCGGCACTGAATGCCAGGCACTCGTCGCCATCGGTTCCGACGACGGTCAGGTCAATCCCGCAGTTCTGCAGCGGATGATACATATTCCAGTGTGTGACGTAGAGGTCTATGAAAGCCTGGTTGGGCAGCTTGACTATCTGACTTGTCACGGTAATTCCTTCTCGGATTCTGATGTCGATGTTGATCGCGGAGGCGCGGACCGCGGTGCAGCTCTCCCGCCTGGAGTTCCCGACCGAAACCGCCGTCCTGCTTCATGAGGCGGACGGTGGCTTCGGCTCGCGATAGGCTAGGAAGCTCTCTGCCAGTCGCAGCTGGTGATGTCGGTGCGCGTCAGCACGAGCAGCAGAACGCCCTGCTCATTTCCGTTCTGGCTGCGGATAATCTCTCCGGCCAGAAAATGTCGCCCAGTCTTGATACGGATCCGGGCCAGCCGATCAGAGATCGTTTGCGTCAGAGCCTTTCGCAAACTGATCGGATCGGTAACGAGATCCGGCCTTGCCCAGCAGAGCGCCGAGAGCGGATCGGTGAGCTGCCTAACTTCCGTCGATGGAAGCCAATTGGGGCCTGTCTGATGGGCCTCGATCGTGTCCGCGGCTTCGGCCATCCCGATCAATTTGTCGACGCCGATGGCGTCACACCGGATCAGCTCGCCGCCACCGGGATTGAGATAGACGCGATGCGAAGAAGTGGATGATCTACCCGATCGCGCGCTGTTCATCGTTCTCATGGAGTGCCTTTGTGACTGCGCTCCGGCGGGCTTCACGCCCGTCTTTCCAGCCCTTGCCTTTTGGCCGTGGCCGCCGTCGCACATGGTGCGGCGACGGCGGTCACCGGCCCCGACTGCTGCGTCGAAATTGCGATACCGGGCTATCCTGCTTCGCCCTTGGCCGGCCGGGGACGAGCGGAAGCTCGGGGGATGGCGAAATCCCTCGCCCAGCGCAGGTTTTCCGACCTGCCGATCACATCATCGAGTGCCTCCAATAGCCGCTTCAGATTGTCGGCCAACACAGGATTGTGCGGACCGGAGAAAATTTTCCGGCGGGGCACGACGAGACGATTTCGCTGCAGAACGGGATTCTTTGGCCTCCGCGACGACTCTGAGCCGAGCGTGACCGTCGCCGTCCGCTCTGGCGGGCGGCGACCGCTTCGGCAGTGTTCAGGCTGCGCGCCGCTTCCTGCGGCGGGAGGCCGGATGAAGCGCCACCGTCGCGCGTGACATCTGGCGCACGCGGCGACGAAGATCCGCCTCGGTAGCGGAAAGGGCCTCGTCCAAAACCCTGCCGGCCATCACTTGGTTAGCTGTCTCAACATACTCCGCCAACATAGATTGAGAGCGCTGACCGAGAACTGCGCGGGCAACGACGGTATTGCCCGGATCCTTCTCCACACACAAGGTGGCCGCCGCGTCGCGGAACCGATGAGATGTGACAGGAAACCCGAAGTACTCTTTCGCGATCTGACGAAGAGATGCCGTCAGCGCGGCGTCGCCGACGGGCCCGCCGTCGTTGCCAATCCAGAAGTGATCGTGGATCAGTTTGGGGGAGCCGCCGGCTTTCGGCCGACTCGCGATCCAGGGAGTGCGCCACTCGGTCAGCCACTCCCTGATGATCTCAATGACTTCCTGCGGAAGTACCCAAGGTCGATCGCGGTGCATCTTGATCGCTTCCGCGTCAAAGGCGATGCCGCAATTGTCGAGATCGAGTTGATCGAGCTCAAGTGAGGCAAGCGCCCGGAGGCGCTCCGGCATGTAGATCCCAATCAGAATGTAGAGGCCGGTACGAAAGAGATTGGTGGCGTGCCAGTTGCGGTGGGGCATTGCGCGGGCCCGCTGTAGGGTGGTGTGCGTCAGCCAAAGCAGCTCGCCGGCATCGACGATGCGGTGGAGCTTCTGCTTCGAGGTTTGCTTCGCTTCGGCATCCAAGGCGATACAGGTTTTTCCGAGCCATGCCCGGCCGCGCGACGGCCACAGGAGGCCAGCAACCTTAAACAGCGCCCAGGCATAGCCGGCGATCGTCCGGTAACAGCAGTCCTTCTCGTTGGTGCGAATGAAGAATTGGAGCCCCCTCGGTGTCACGTAACGGGGCGTCTGGGCGCCAGCGCCCTTCAAGGCGGCCAGGTACCGGGTGTAAACGCCGGCGTTCTGGTACTGAGTTTGGCGGACCCAGCAAGGATCGCCCCAAACCCGCGTCGGATCGAATAGATCCTTCCAGCACTCCTGATCGTCGGGATGCCACGTCCTGCAGTCATGAGCGACCAGCCCGGCGCTGGTGTTGGTATTGCATGCGCTCATGATCGACTCCTTAGCCCTCGGACTTTGTTGCGCTTGGCGACGAGCTCTGCGTAATGCTGCTCGAGGTGAGCGTGATATTCCTTCTGCGCGAAGAGTTCGTTGATCTCGGTATAATAGCGCTCCGTGGTCTTGATGCTTTTGTGCCCCAGCAGCTGCCGCACGGTCTCCATCGCTTTGTGATCGCGGTCGAGGATGATCTTGCCGGCCAGGTGACGTTGGCAATGCAAGTTGAGAGTGAAGCCGCCGATCTTCCAGTTGCGATCGACGAACTGCTTGTTGAGACTTTCCGGGGCCCGATGATTCATCCCACACGCCGGAAAGAGATATGGATTGCTGGGATCGGCACCGACCCTGGCCGCGATGACCGGCCGCACATGCTTCAAGTAGAACTCCACCATCGCGGTCGCCTCTGGCGTAAGCTCGACGGTCAGATCCCGTCCGTTCTTGACGTATTCCCGCGGTATGGTGATGCGCGCGCAGCCACCCTGCCGGAGTGGCATGCGGAGCCATGCTCCGGGACCATAGACAGGTATCTTTGCCAGGTTCAACCGGCGCAGGGGGCAACAGCGGGTAATGGAGTGCAACACCAGGACGACTCCGTCATTGGCTTGTGGCGGAGTTGGCGTCTTGCCCTTCTCAATGATCTTGTTCAGTCGGTCGAACAGAGTCGTCGTGATCTCAAACCAATTGAGCAATGCATGGTCGTCCGCCATCGCGGCAATGCGCTCCTTGTGCCTTGGTCCCATGCGGTGATCGGCGTAAAGGCGCTTCACGACACCATCCGGCTGTTTCACTTTTTTGATGAAGAATGGATCGACCGTATCTCGCAGATTCATCAACGCTTCGATCTGCTCCGGGCTCACTTCGAGCGCGCGGGCGACCGCAATCATGCAGGTCGCAACATTCCGGAGGCTGTTGTTCCTCGTCGGCGTTGAAAGATCGGCCTGCTGCTGGAGTCGGTGCTTGTCGCGCAGCAAGCGCTCCACCACCTTGTACCTGACGACGTCTAGGAGGGTATTGGGCGGTCGCTCGGCATCCTGCAAAAGCATACCGGCATGCAGCACAGCACTCCTGATATTCGTCAGATAGCTAGGGCTGAATCGCGCGACGTGTTCCGACCCATCGGCGAGATCGGGCAGTTCGGCATCTTCGGCCCAACTGTCATCCTCCTCTTCGTCGAGGGCGAAGGGATCCTCGTCGAAGTGGTCAGCGCCTAATGGCCCGTCATCTTCCGGATTGGGCTTCCTGACAAAGCTTGCGAGCGAGCGCAAAGGCGCGTCGTCGGAGACTCCGAAGCGCACCTCGAAGTCCAGCCACGCTGACTGGAATGCCACCGGCAACGACTCGAGGGCGCGCCGCCCGGCCCGGCCGTCGCGGGCACGGTAGCGGCGAGACAACCTCTGCTGCGGGAATTCGGAGAGCTCTCTCTGGAGCCGCTCCCAGGCATAGACTGTGTCGCGCGCGATTGCAAAGGCGTCGGAATGTCTGTCGGCTTCAAGAGCGGCAAGTAACTCAGAGACGGTCGCATCGGTCACCGAGTCTGGATCGATACGGCGCTCATGACAGAACGCGATGAGCTGTCCAAGCTTGGCTCGGTCGCCCATAAGGCCACTGCGCTTCTGCTCTTCACGTCTATCGGACTCCTCCTCGATCTTTGTGATGACCTCCTGCCAGCGCGGCAGCAGTTGGGTCTTCGGCAGCCGGCGGCCTGCTGACATGTCGACAAGAGCGACGGCCTTGCGGATGCGGGATTTCATCGACTCGAAGGTACCGAGGCCGACGCCGAAGTCGGCATGAGTCAGGGCGGAAAGGTGGTTCTCCACCTGCTTGAGCCTGGCCGGAATTCCTGAAATCGGCATACCGTGGCGCTTCTGGATGATCTCCGCGAACGCTTCGACGGCGCCGGCGATCCGGGCAGGGTCCTTGAAGTCGGGACGGCTCTTGATGGCGAGGAGGGCGTCTGAAAGCGATGCCGTCCCCCCACGGATCTGTACCGCCAATGCTGGCGGGAGTGCCGGGAACTCGAACAGCTGGTCAAGCGACGAGCATTCGTCAGTGGGAACGGGCGAAAGTAAGATAACGATCTGGCGGTGGGCTTCCCGAAGCTCGTCGTGATCGAAGAGGTGATGAAGGTCGACTCCCCGTTCCCGAAGGCGGGCCAAAGCCCGGCCAGAGGCATGGTATCGCCATGAGGGCATGTCGGGGTTTTTCCCCGAGTAATGCACATGAAGGCGGGCCTCGAGCTCGGTGAGGCTTGTCGCGGCAATGACTGGACCGCCAGCGGTCGATTCATCTGCGAGGACGTTGATATCTTGAAGCTGGTCCAGGGTGCTCATTGACTCTACATCTCCTGCTCTTGTTTGCACGGCTCAGCGCCGCGCTTCGCCCCGACGAGCGCGGTGAGAGCCGGAGCCGACCGGCGATCGTGGAGGAGGCTCGGTGCAAACTCGGTCAGGAGTCCCGCGTGGACCGGCATGGACACGAAGTGACCTGAGGTCCGGGTGCAAGAACGGATGCTCTGAAAAAGATCCGGATGCAGAGCACCCGTTCTTGCACTGTCCACCAAGTCATTGGGCAGAAAGAGACTGATTGGGCCCCGCGTGGACATGACGATCACCGCTTCGGCGGCGAGGCCGGCGGCAGTTGCCCCGCCATGATCAAGGTCGTCGCAAACTGCTGGAAGGCGGCTTGCGAGATCAGCACGCGGCGGCCGAGGCGGGCAGGGACAAGGCGTCGATCGTCGATGGCGCGCCGGATCGTCTTGGACGAAACGGCCAAGCGGCGCGCCGTCTCGTCCACCGACATGAAGTCCGGAATAGCATGGACCTGAGTCAGGCCGGTCGGCGCCGCCGCCGCAGTTGTCGATGCACCGGTCTTCTGGGGGTTCTTTCTGGGCATTTCTGTCTCCACTGTTTGGCCTAAGGAGACAGATAGAAGTGTCCTCCAGATTTTGCCGAAGGACAGCTACCTCGCTCGCTACTCGGAGAAGGCGGAGTCGTCTTCTTCAGCCGAGAGCGCATGAGACAGCGGATAGTGCGTTGAGGGCAGCGGCATCGCGGCCGGACGACGACTGAAGTTCGCGAATACATCAGAAGACGGCAACGGAACGTAACTCAGATCCTCTCTGCGAATCTGTTTGAGCGCACTAGGCACCGCCGTTATCTCAGGCTGTTGCGCGTCGCGACTGCGCGGCGTCACCGAGAGCACATGGGCGTCGGCGAAGCGATGACGATAGGGCGTGCGCGGGGCATGATCCAACGTGAATGGGGCATGTGCATTGATGCTCTTGATAGCTCGTCTAAGAAGCTTGCCAGTGAAGTCGGACATCGAAAGGTATTCGTCGTCCGCGACTTCGAGAAGACCCCTGAGCGCCTCCGTGCGAACCGTGTGATTCGGACGGTCACGCTTCTGAAGCGCAGCGGCGATCTCGTAGAGCCGAAGGCCGGCAACATTGCTCAGAGCGGCGGCTACGCGGAGGTCAAGCTCAGCGTAGACCGACCCCGGCCTGCCGCACCACGTTCGCACCGGGTCGGAAAAAGCCCAGAAAACGCGATCATCCTCGACATGGTGCCAATCGAGCAAGGGGGCCTCTGTCGTCTCATGCGGCTCATCGGGATCAGGAAGGGCGAACAGGCATTCAGTCAAACACCGCAATGCCTTGCTCAGTTCTTTATTGGTCATTCGATTACGTCCAACGGCGCCCTTGAGAGTCGCGGAATCATAGGCGAGGGGACGATAGACTCCGATGTTGGCGATTTCATTCCAGGAAATGAAGACCAGGAGATAGAAAAGCTTTAAGGCGGATGCGGTGCAGCGTGAGCCTTCGCAGAGTCGACGAATAATGAGAGCGAGCGGCATTGGAAATAGAGTGGCGCGCGCGATGTTATCGGCATCGACGAAGGGACGCTTCATCTCGCCGGAATACGAACCGAGTAGCATATGGAATCCTTTTTAGCGGACATTGGATTCTCATATAGGTTCGCGATCGCGCGTCGCGCGCTTACCCGTATGGCATCTTCTAAGCTATCCGGGACTCTTCCTGACTATTCCTGGCTATTCTAGAATCTTCCCGGTCGCAGATCCTATTGAACCGACGGCTGATTCGTTGGATGGCGCGGACAAATCCCGTGCGCCGATGGACGGATTGTTGAGGCACCCGACAAGATCGTCATCATCTCAGACGAATCCTATGAAACCGGGACGAGTTCGGAGAGCCGCCAGACAGGGGGCTGTAAAGCGATGAGAGCTGCAGCGAATTTTAGCGCGGACCCCGCTCGTGCATCCAGCGAGCTGGTTCCGGCCTTTTCGTTCATCCAAGGGCGTGTCCGCTCCGCAACAGCGCGGTCAGCGTGTGGCGCCGCACGGCGGGCGGCGCATCCGAAGCTGGGTGCCATGCAGGGGTCGAAAAACTGACCAGGTGCGAGGAAGCGAGGGGCTCATGGCTGGATCTCGCCAATTTCTCCGAAACCGTTTACCCGGCCGAAGCTTCGGGCGCTCGACCGGGAATTCAAGGCGGGACATGAAGCGTCGCATACCGGATAGAAGCGCCGACGCCCCAAATTCTGGATGCTGGTTACGAATTGAGATGCCGAGCTCAGAGACGATGCCGCGGCCGATCGCAAGGTCGACGCGGGTCCCAGCCAGGTGCACCTTCAAGGCATGGAGACGTCGATCCCGGAATGCGCCGCCACCTGGCGGAGCGCCTTCGAAGTCGGCGACTTCGTCATCGAGATCGACGCGAGGGTGCACCCGGCCGCGGTCAAGGCCGCGTAACATGGCCTCACTCTCCGGCTCGTTGCAACTATGCCGCATTTAAGAGGACGATCGAGACGTCACCGAGATACGGAAAGTCGACTAGCGAATCTCGCAATCTCCGTCCGTGGAGCAACGACCCCACATGGTCCATCCTGAATCCGGATGGAGTGGATCCGCTGTGCGGCGGTAGCAGAGATCGTCGCCATTGGCTCCGGTTCCGGGAAACGTCTTCCTGAAACCTTTGGACATTAGGGCTGGACCGAACACAACCTGGTTGGCCGCGCAGTCCTCGTGCTTGCCCTGCGTGATCTCGGCTTGAGGCAGCGACTCCCAAGCCTCCATGAAGAGGGTGATATCAGCCTTCGCACTCTGGCTGGACGCCGCAATCGCAGTCGCGGTCAACATCGCTTTCATCAGCTTCATTTGACGCTCCATCCTTTTCGATCAAACCAGCTCTCGACGCCGTCAGATGTATTTGGACGAGGTGATTAGACTGAAGGACCGCACACAATTCCCATCCAGACTCCTGAGGGTCACGGACTGCTGCGGCTGAATGACCACGGAGTAGACACCGTAGGTGAATTTAATCGCGCGCGTCTTGCTATTGTTCGTCGCGACGTCACACCCGGAGCTGTCCGTCGAGAGCACGATATAGCTGCCCGCCGCGGCATCCGCCATGCTGCCGGCCGACCCCATATTGGACGCATTGCCCATTGAGCCCCCTCCGGACGCGCCATCGGGCTGCTTCGGATTGACCTTCATGCAGAGGTTGTTAACGAGGCAGGAGAGGCCGTGGCCGACGCCCTGCGCGGCATTTCCAAGATCGATGCCGGCCTGCTGCCAGAAGCTCCTGGCGTCGGCATCGGACGCCAAGGCGGCGAGACTGGCGATTACGGCGACGCCGGCCGCCATCTTTCGGAGACTTTTCGCGGTTGTGGTCGATGAGAACACGGCTTTAAGCGTGAACATTTCGTTGCCCCTTTTTCCCTCGGCCACCAGGCAATCATCGCCGGCCCGCCGAACTTCCTTCCGCATGATCGTACGAACAACTGGTCACGGCCCGGCGCGAGTGCAATCCGCCTAACCCATTGTTTGTCCGATACGTTTCCGAAGACACTTGGGTATCGCCCCGCGTTCCCGCCGGAAAATTTGGCACCGCCGGGAAAATCCAGATAACATCCGGGAACCCGAAAGGCGGGTCCCTCACATGTCCGAACGATCACACCGAATTGGAATTTCGGGTAGCCAGGCAGACCTGGCGCGCCGGGCGATCGGCGCGGTCCTGCGCCCGCGCAAGTCCGTGCGAGAGCTCGCAGAGCAATGCGGCGCCGACTATGACGAGCTACGCGATTTTCTACGCAAGCGACGCTCCAGTTTCAAGACCGAGCAGGAGCGAGACTGCATCATGCGCTGCGCATCGCAATGTTGCGAGCTGCTGGGCCTCAGCGATTTGGCGGCGGCCAAAAACCTGCCCCCTTATTCTCCGAGACGCTCTCGCCAGAATTCCGAAGGTTCGGAGGTGCCACTGCGTCTCACGCTTCAGCTGCAGAAGCTCCTGAAGAGCATTCCGGAAAAGTCGCTCAGCCACGCCAGCTCAATTCTTGGGACATACACGTGCTACCGCATCCTCGCGGACCGCGTGGTCCGTTCAAAACTCTTCATGTTTCGGCGACAGGATGCCAATTGGCTCGAATTCGCTGAACGTTGGCAGCGTGTAGGCAAGGTAATTGAATACGACGGCTACATCCTTCCCACTGAATCGTTTCTTTACTTCTTTGGCCTCCACCACAGAAACGGCGTGCCGCGCACGATGGTCGCTCACGTGCTGACGAGTGGAACGCGGGTCGAGATCATCGGCCTCGTCACCGGACATTCACCCGCTGCGGGCGGTGGCGTGACCAGCGGCCATATCGTCATGCAAAAGGAATCCGGAAACTTTCGCACGAGCATTGACTTCCGCAACCGCGCCAATCTTGAGGACACCGGCGACATCAGCCTTGGTGATGTGCCCCCGTCCCTCTTAAAGTCCCTGAAGGACTTATCTGACAAACCAGCTCTTGTCAGCATCCAGGTCATCGACGTCAGTGGCTGACGTTGTCCTTGAAGCGGCGCTCATGCGGTCTGATGAGCGACACTCGATCAGATCACCATACCGTCACAGATAATGGCCTGATTGACTACGCCGTGGCGCCGCAACTTCAATGGAGTCATCTGGACGTGTTAAGCCAGGCGCGTAGGAGAACTTCGCAAGGCTGACGTTGCCGCCTTCTTGGATATGCACCTCACGACCGGTAGCATTGAAATACGCAGCCTAACCGAGACGTTCATTCTCCGTTACGGCGCGGTCGGGTCCT
>DATKMF010000179.1:0-3820 GCA_035542015.1 Candidatus Cybelea sp. | reverse complement strand
TCATTCGCGGCGTCGCGGCGGGTCAAGACCTATTCCAAAGGCATGCGCCAGCGCCTCGGCCTCGCCCAGGCTTTGCTCGGCGAGCCGCGTCTTCTCCTGCTCGACGAGCCGACCACCGGCCTCGATCCCGCGTCGCGCGCCGAGTTCTTCCAGATCCTGCGCGAGCTTTCGGATGCTGGCGCCACGGTCATCATCTCCTCGCATATCCTGACCGAGCTCGAGGCGAAGACCGATCTCGTCGCCATCATGAACACCGGCCGTCTCGCCGCCTTCGGCCCGCTCGACATGCTGCGCCGCGAGGCCGACCTTCCGGTGCGCATCACGGTCGCCACGCCCGACGGCAGCGAATGCGTGCTGGCGGCGCTCGGCGATCTGATCCAGCGCTCGGTCACGGCCGACGACGGATTCTCGGTGAAGCTCTTCGTCCATGTCGAGGACAAGCTCGCGGCATTGGCGCGGCTGACCGCGCTCGGTGAGGCGGTCGCCGACCTCGACATCGCCCGGCCGGGCCTCGACGAAATCTACCGCCATTTCAGTCCAGAAGCGGCAAAGGAAGCGGCGAACGCAGCCCTGGGAGAGAGAGAATGAATGCCGTCCTCGTCATCGCCGGCAAGGAAATCAGCGACGGCATGCGCAACCGCTGGGTGCTCGGCGCCACCCTGCTGCTGGCCGGCCTCGCCTTCGCCCTCACTTTCCTCGGCAGCGCGCCGACCGGCGCGCTGGGCGTGAAGCCGCTCGCCGTGGTCGTCGTGAGCCTCGCCAGCCTCACCATCTTCCTGATGCCGCTGATCGCGCTGCTCATCTCCTATGACGCCATCGTCGGCGAGGTGGAGCGCGGCTGCATGCTGCTGCTGCTGACCTATCCGGTCACCCGGCACCAGATCATCCTCGGCAAGTTCCTCGGCCATACCGCGATCCTCGCGATCGCGACCCTGATCGGCTATGGCGGCGCCGGCGCCTCGCTTGCCTTTGGCGACAATGCGGATGCGCAATCCTGGGCGGCCTTGGCCACGCTGATCGTCAGCTCGATCCTGCTCGGCGCCGCCTTCGTGGCGCTCGCCTATTGGATCAGCGCCTCGGTCCGCGAGCGCAGTACGGCGGCCGGCGTCTCGATCGGACTCTGGCTCGGCTTCGTGGTGATCTACGACCTCATCCTGATGGGCGCCCTGATCGCCAGCAAGGGCTGGCTCAGCGACCGGGTCTTTCCCTGGCTGCTCCTGGCCAATCCGGCGGATATCTATCGCCTGCTCAATCTCACCGCCTTCGAGAACGTGCGGAAGTTCTCCGGCATGGCGGGCCTCAGCGAGCAGGCGCATTTCGCGCCGGCTCTACTACTGGTCGCCTTGCTTGCCTGGATCGCGGTGCCGCTGTTCCTGGCCAACCGGCGATTCGCGCGGAGTGAATCATGAGAAAGCTGCTCGCACCCCTCGCCGTCGCGGCGGCACTCCTGCTCGGCGCTTGCGGTCCGAACGACAGCGCCGCGCTGCCGAAGCCCCAGGAACCCGATGCGCAGGCGGTCGCCTATTTCTGCCACATGAATCTCTCCGAGCACGAGGGGCCCAAGGCGCAGGCCTTCGTGCGCGGGCGCGACAAGCCCTACTGGTTCGCCTCGGCGAGCGAGGCCTTCGTGTTCCTGCAGACCGAGGTCGAATCCGGCGATGTCGTGGCGCTCTACGTGAACGACATGGCGCAGGGCAGCTGGGAACATCCCGCACCCGGCGCCTGGGTCGACATCCACAAGGCCACCTTCGTCGTCGGCAGCAGCCGCACGGCTGCGATGGGCGGCACGGAGGCGGTGCCCTTCGCCGACAAGGCTGCGGCCGACGCCTTTGCCAAGCAGTACGGCGGCAAGGCGCTCGACTTCGATGCGACGGCCAGGGCCCTCGCGGTCGATCAGCCGACACATGACAGCTGACGAGGATGCCATGACGAAGGCGACATCGCTCAATCGGCGCCGCGTGCTTTCGATCCTCGCGGCGAGCACCGCGCTGCCCTGGCTCGGGACGCATGCGAAGGCTTCGCTGCCGGCGCCTTACCGTTGGCAGGGTATCGTGCTCGGCGCGATGGCAGACCTGACGCTCTATGCCGACGATCGCGCTGAGGCCGGCGCCGCGCTATCCGCGTCGCTGGCGGAAGCGGCGCGGTTGGAAGCGATCTTCAGCCTCCATCAAGCGGATTCGGCGCTGAACCGCCTCAACCGCGAGGGCCGGCTTGACGGCGCGCCGTTCGAGTTGCTGGAGCTGATGTCCCAGGCGCTCGAGCTCGCCGCCCGGAGCGGCGGCCGGTTCGAGCCGACGATCCAGCCGCTCTGGAAGCTCTACGCCGATCACTTCGCGCGGCCCGAAGCCGATCCCGCCGGTCCGTCGGCATCGGAGATCGCGGCGCTGGCGTCGAGCGTGGACTATCGCGGCGTACGGCTCGATGGGGACAGCATCGTGTTCGACCGCCAGGGCATGCAGGTGACCCTCAACGGCATCGCCCAAGGCTATATCAGCGATCGCGTGGGCGCGCTGCTGCGACAGCGCGGGTTCACCCATGTGCTGGTCAATCTCGGCGAGACCCTGGCGCTCGACCGCCGCGCGGACGGAACGCCATGGAAGATCGGCGTGTCCGCCCCGGACGACCACGCGCGCCTGGTGACGGAGCTCCCGCTCACCGGCGGCGCAATCGCCACCTCGGCGGCGCTCGGGCTGCCCTTCGATGCCGATGGGCGGTTCAACCACCTGATCGATCCCAAACGCTTCGCCTGCGCCGATCCCGACCGCTCGGTGACGGTGCTGGCTCCCACGGCGGCGATCGCCGACGGGCTCTCGACCCTGGGTGCGCTGCTGCCCGAGCCGCAAGAAGACCTGCCCGCCTTTCTCGCGGCCCAGGGTGCCAAGGCCTTCGTGTTCTCGCGCCGCGCGAACGCACTCGCCTGGCTATGACGGCGCCGTCCCGGACCGCCCGTTAGACTGCGGCGCAGGCCATTCCGGGACGGACGCGGCCGGCAGCTAACCCATTGCCATGTCGGAGAAACTGGCCTATCGACAAAGGCCGGACCCTTTGCTATATCCCGCCGCGGCCGCGCCCCGTTTGCGCGGCCTTGATCTTTCCGGACAGACCTTCAGGGTCCGGGCGCATAGCTCAGTTGGTAGAGCAGCTGACTCTTAATCAGCGGGTCGTAGGTTCGAGTCCTACTGCGCCCACCATCTCTCGGGGGAAGGTCGATCAAGCCGCCGCGGGGGAGCGACGCGTGCAACATCCGATCGCCCAGGCCGCGGCGCTCACCATCTTCGGCAACGATATTCTGCGCGGCCGCGCGCGCCCGGATTTCTGGCCCGGCTCGACCGCCTTCGTCTATTGCAAGCATGTCCGCTTCGTCACGCTGCATGGCGATGTCGCCGCGCCAACCGAGAGTGCATTCGCGGAAGATCCCGTGCAGTGGATCGCAGCGTTGCAAGCGGGGGGTGTCCGTGGCCTGCGCCTGCATCACTTCACGGTCGATCGTCCGCTGATCTCGGACCGCATGTCCGCGGGCTTCGCGGGCGGCGGCGGAAAGTGGATCATCGAGACGCTGCGCCGCGATGCCTCCGATCAATGGCAGGGGAAATGGGTGCTCGGCGACCGGAAGGATCCCGAACGGAAGATCTGGGAGATCACCTACGGGAGGATCATCGCCGATAGCCCCCATCTCGCCTGGCAGGAGGCGAACCTCGGCGCGTTGCAGCGCGATCTCGCCGAGACGCTGGTCGAGATCGAGGCTTTCGCCAGGCGCCGGACGCTGGAGCCGTTCGCCGACGCTTTCCGGGAAGCACTGGGCCTGCTCGCAGTGGAGGCG
>DATKMF010000178.1:0-10196 GCA_035542015.1 Candidatus Cybelea sp. | reverse complement strand
GCTGTGGCGCACCACGCAGTTCGGCACCGCGCGGAAGCCCGCCTCGGCAAAGCGGTTCTGGCCCCAGCCGGCGAATTTCGACGGCACCTTGTCGAACCAGGCGGCGCGGCCATGGCCGGAGAACTCGCCGCCGCCCGGAATGACCGCCGAGTCATTGAGGCGGAAGGAGAGCAGCACCGCCTTCTTCAGCCATTGCTGGGTGGTCCACTTGCCGTCCTTCTTCTCGGCGACGCGGACGGCGCCGCGGTCGAGCAGCTCCAGCGCCGATTGCACGGCGTCGCGCGTCTCGCCCTTGGTCTGGGGCGTCACCCTGGTGCGCTGCTCCCAGGCGGCGTCGATCGCCGCCTGCAATCCCCCGATATCCATGTCTCACGTCCCCGTTGCTCTGGTGATTCCCGCCGCCGCCAGAAACTCGGCCAGCTGCTCGGCGGTGTGGTGGATGTAATCCTCGTCGCCGCTGGGCTGCGCCCAGTCGTGATGGCTGGCGACCAGGATCGTGGTCATGCCGAGGGCCGCCGCGGGCGCGAGATTCCGCGGCATGTCGTCGATCATGGCGGCGCGCGCGGGCTCGATCCCGTAGCGCGCGATCAGCCTCTCGTAGCTGGCGGGATCCGGCTTCGGCGCGTAGTCCGCCGCGGCGATGTCGAAGATGTCCGGAAAGTGCCGGGCGATGCCGAGCCGCTCCATCACGTTCCGCGCATGGGCGACCGAGCCGTTGGTGTAGATCAGCTTGCGCCCGGGCAAGCGGGTCAGCGCATGATCGAGGTCGGGATCGGGATCGACGGCGGAAACGTCGATCCGGTGCACGAAATCGAGGAAGTGCTCGGGATCGACGCCGTGGTTCACCATCAGCCCCTTCAGGGTCGTCGTGTGCTCGCGGAAATACTGCTTCTGCAAGGCGCGCGCGGCCTCCGGATCGAGGTTCAGCAGTTGTTCGATATAGAGGCCGATCCGGCGGTCGACCTGATCGAACAGGCGGATGCGCGCAGGGTAGAGCGTGTTGTCGAGGTCGAATATCCAAAATTCGACATGGGAGAGATCGACCTGCGGCATGGTACGCGTTCCGGCGTGGGGGACAGGGACATTACGAGGCGGCCAGGGTAGGGCGCAACGCCGCAATTGCCGGCCGGACGTGGCCCATTCACCCAACGTTAAGGATCAACGGCCGAAAGTCTCTCCGGGCGTGCTCACCCTGCGCCGGCTCGAGCCAAGGCATCGCGACATGATGGACTATGAGAAGGCCAAGGCCCTGGCGGCGAATGCCGATACCGAGACGCGGCTGCGACTCGCCGAGCGCACGGATGTGCAGCCGGAAGTGCTCTACTTCCTGGCCGAGGACGTGGAAGCCGAGGTCCGCGCTGCGATCGCTGCCAATACCGCGACGCCTCGCCATGCCGACCATATCCTCGCCGGCGACGACGACTCCGGCGTGCGCGAGCGCCTCGCGCACAAGATCGGGCGGCTGGCACCCTACCTCTCCGCGGACGAGAGCGCGCATATCCGCGAACTCACCCTCGACGTCATCGCCATCCTGGCCCGGGACCGCACCGTCCGGGTCCGCGAGATCATCGCCCAGTCCTTGAAGGACCTGACCGATGCGCCGGTCGAGCTGGTGCGCCAGCTCGCCCGGGACGTCGAGATCCGCGTCGCGGGGCCGATCCTCGAAGCCTCGCCGCTGTTGAGCGACGAGGAGCTCGTCCAGATCATCGAATCGAAGCCCATCCAGGGCGCGCTCGAGGCGATCGCCAAGCGTCGCCGCGTGGGCGCGCCACTCTCCGAGGCGCTGGTCGCGGCGGCCCTCACCGTGCCCGACGGCGCGGTCGCGGTCGCCACCCTGCTGCAGAACCACAAGGCCGAGATCGGTCCCCATACGATGGAGCGCATCCTCGATGTCGCCCCGCGCGAGGCCGCCTGGCACGAGCCGCTGGTGCGGCGGCCGTCGCTGCTGCCGGGAGCGATGCGGCGCCTCGCGGCCTTCGTCTCCGACACGTTGCTCGATCTGCTGCGCCGCCGTCCCGATGCCGATCCGGCGACCGCCGCCGCCATCGAGGAGACGGCGCGGCATCGCGAGAGCGCAGCGGATTCCGCCGACGATGATGAGGACGGCGGGCCCGCACCGGTCGGCGAGCGCGCCATCCTGGCCGCGATCGACGCCGGCGATGCGCGGCCGGTGGTCGCCGCGATCGCGCGCGACAGCGGCATCGCCCGGCCGATCGTGCGCAAGATCCTCGCCTCGGCCAGCGCCAAAGCGATCCTGTCGCTGGCGTGGAAAGCGGGATACGCGCTGCCCCTCGCCGTCGCCCTGCAGGAGGGGCCGGGCCGGATCGCCGACGCGGACGTGCTCGCCGGCGATGACGGCGATGCCTATCCGATGGCTGATGCGGATATGGAATGGCAGCTCGAGCTCTTCGTGCCGCCGGAGCCCATCACCCGCCGCCTGACCGGCCGCTGAGCCGCGCGAGCGCGCGCAAACTGCGCCGCATTCCAACGAGCAGGCGCCGCCGCGAGCGGCGCAGCAGGCGCCGCGCCGGTAATTTGGCACGCTGGTCCTCGAGCTCGAGGCCGACCTGCTGCACCCGGCCGTCTCGGACTTCGCGCACCACCAGCTCGACCTCGCCGATCCGCACCCGGTCGCCGACCACGGCGATGCGCCCCAGCCGCTCATGCATGAAATCGGCGAGCGTCTCGCCGCGCCGGTGCTCGCCGAGATCGAGGCCGTAGACCAGCGCCAAGTCGTCGGCGGCGCCCGCGCCTTCCAACATGAACTCGCCGAACCCTTCGAACTCCGCCGCCGCAACGCCGTGTTCGGCAAAGAGACGCTGCAAAGCAGCGATCTCGACCGGCGGCACGATGGCGATCGCATAGTCGCCGACCTCGGGGCTCAACTCCTGGAATCGCTCGAGCGGCGTCTCGCTCCGGATCGCGGCCAGGATCTGCGTATGGGGCGGAAGATCGAGCGCGCCGTAGGCATGTCGCATCGCCCTGGCACCGGGCTTCACCCGGAATCCGGCCAGCTCGCGCTGGGCATTGGGTCCGAGCCCAAGCTCCAAGGGATCGCTGGGATGCGCGTCGTCCGGCACCGTGAGGCCGAGGAAGCGGGCGGCGCGTTGCACGGTCCAACCCTGGATCAGCAGGGAGACGAGCACGACCACGAAGGCGACGTTGAAGTAGCGTTGGGCTCCGGGCAGCCCGGCGAGGATCGGGATCGAGGCGAGGAAGATGGGGACGGCGCCGCGCAGGCCGACCCAAGCGATGAAGCCGCGCTCCGGCCAGGTGAAGCGGAACGGCAGCAGGGCGACGACCACCGAGCCCGGCCGCGCGACCAGGATCACGGCGAGCGCCACGATGATCGCCGCGGGGAGATCGGCCAGCAGCCGCGAGGGCGTCACCAGCAGGCCCAGCAGCAGGAACATGGCGATCTGCGACAGCCAGGCGAGTCCGTCGAGGAACCGCGCGATCACCTGCTGGGCGCGATAGGGCGCCCGCGCCAGCACGACGCCGGCGAGATAGACTGCGAGGAAGCCGCTGGCGCCGAGCAGGTTGGCGGCAGCGAAGATCACCAATGCGCCGGCGGCGATCAGGATCGGGTAGAGCGCTGCGGTCAGGGTCACACGCTCCACCAGCCAGCGCAGCAGAAAGCCACCGACCAGGCCGAAAGCGACGCCGCCCACGAAGCCGATCAGCAGTTCCTCGATCGCGTACCAGCCGGGCGAGAGCGCGGGATCCCTCAAGAGCGCGACACAGACCAGGGTCAGGAACACCGCCATGGGATCGTTCATGCCGGATTCGAGCTCCAGCGTGCCGGTGACCCTGGCATTGACCGACGAGCCCTTGCCGTGCAGCAGGGCGAAGACCGCCGCCGCATCGGTAGAGGCGAGGATCGCGCCGAGCAGGACGCCTTCGAGCGGCGAGAGGCCCATGACCAGCTTGGCGACGCCGGCGATCGCGAAGGCCGAGAGCAGCACGCCGATGGTGGCAAGGCTCAAGGAGGGCCAGAGCACCAGCCTCACCACCTCGCGCGGGGTCCGGAGCCCGCCCTCGAACAGGATGATGGCGAGCGCGATCGAGCCCACCGCGAAGGTCGCGTTGTAGTCGTCGAACCGGATGCCGAGCCCGTCCTCGCCGGCCAGCATGCCGAGCAGCAGGAAGACGAGCAGCAAGGGTGCGCCGAGACGCGAGGAGAACATCCCCGCGACCACGCTCAAGGCGATCAGCAGCGCGCCGATGAAGATGACGCCGTTGATGAGCGAAATATGGTCCATGCCGCCTCACGCCCTCCTTGGGGACGTGATGGCAGACGGCGACTAGTGCTGCAAGGGAGGATCAGCGGCTCGGGTCAGCCGCGGGTCACCAACGTGCCGACGCCTTGCGGGGTGAATATCTCGAGCAGCATGGCGTGCGGCACACGGCCGTCGAGCACGACCGCGGCCTCGACTCCGCCCTCGACTGCCATCAGGCAGGTCTCGAGCTTGGGGATCATGCCGCCCGAGATGGTGCCGTCGGCGACCAAAGCGCGGACCTCGCCGGAGGTCAGCTGCGGGATCATCTTGCCCGATTTGTCGAGCACGCCCGGCACGTCGGTCAGCATCAGCAGGCGTTCGGCGCCGATCGCACCGGCGATGGCGCCGGCGCCGGTATCGGCGTTGATGTTGTAGGTCTGGCGGTTGGGGCCGAAGCCGACCGGCGCGATCACCGGGATGATGCCGTCCTGTTCCAGGCCGTGCAGGATCTTCGGATTGACCCTGTCGGGCTCGCCCACCAGGCCGAGATCGACCGGCTGGCCGTCCTTCATCATGCGGGCGGGCTTGGCCATCAGCAGGTTGTCGTCCTTGCCGGAGAGGCCGACCGCATGGCCGCCCGCGGCGTTGATCGCCGCCACGATCTGCTTGTTGATGCTGCCGGCGAGCACCATCTCGACCACTTCCATGGTCGGCGCGTCGGTCACGCGCAGCCCGTCGATGAAGGTCGATTGGATGTTGAGCCGCTTCAGCATCTCGCCGATCTGCGGCCCGCCGCCATGCACGACCACAGGCAGGATGCCGACCTGGCGCAGCAGCACCACGTCGCGCGCGAACACTCGTGCGAGCTCCGCGTCCACCATGGCGTGGCCGCCATATTTGATGACGAAGCGCTTGCCCGCGTATTTCTGCATATAGGGCAGGGCGTCGGTCAGCGTCTGTGCGGTGCGGAGCCAGTATTTGGTGTCGGTGAAGTTGATCTGGGACATCGAGTCGGCGTCCGGTCCGGTGCTGGTGGGATGAGCGGGGGTGACGTTGCGGTCAGACGTCCCGGAAATCAAGAGTCAATGCGAAGACAAACGGGGACCGGGTATCACGAACGGTCGACCAGCGCCGCCAATTCGGCCCTCAGCACGTCGATGCCGCGGCGCTCCCGGGCGCTGGTGACAACGATCTCGGGATGGGCAGCCGGCCGACGCTCGAGCTGGATCGCCAGCCGAGCGCGGTTGGTCTCGATCTCCTCCGGGTCCAGCTCATCGGCCTTGGTCATCACGACCTGATAGGAGAGGCCGGCCTCGTCGAGCAGGTCCATCAGCGCGAGGTCGGGCTCCTTGAAACCGACCCGGCTGTCGATCAAAAGCAGCAGGCGCACCAGGTTGGGCCGGCCTTTGAGATAGGCCGAGATCAGCTTCGACCACTCCTTCACCTGGGCGCGGCCGACCTTCGCATAGCCATGGCCGGGCAGATCGACCAGCACGAGCCTTCCCGCGAGGTCGAAGAAATTGATCTGCTGGGTGCGGCCCGGCGTGCGCGACACACGGGCAAGGCTGGTGCGGCCGGTGAGCGCGTTAATCAGGCTCGACTTGCCGACATTGGAACGGCCGGCAAAGGCGATCTCGATGGGGCCGAGCGGCGGCATCGCATCGACGGTCGTCGCCCCCGCGACGAAGCGGCATTCCTGCGCGAACAGCCAGGCGGGATCGGTGGGCGTACGGCCCACGGGGTTAGTCCTTCTTCTTCTCTCTCGCCTTGTCCAGCTTCCGCATGATGTAGCGCTGCTGGATGATGGAGAGCGTGTTGTTCCAGGCCCAATAGATCACCAGGCCGGACGCGAAATGTCCCAGCATCAGCGTGAACATGATGGGCATGATCTGGAACATGCGCGCCTGCACCGGGTCGGGCGGGGTCGGATTGAGCCGCATCTGCATCCACATGGTGAAGCCCATCACCAGCGGCCAGACGCCGATGCTGATGTAGAGCAGGACTTGGCCGATCATCGGCAGATGGAGGTAATCGGCCGGGTTCCACGGGATGATGCCGAAGAGGTTCAGCAGCGTGGTCGGGTCCGGGGCCGAAAGGTCCTTGATCCAGCCGAAGAACGGCGCGTGCCGCATCTCGATGGTGATGCTGAAGACCTTGTAGAGCGAGTAGAAGACCGGAACCTGGACGAACATCGGCAGGCAGCCGGCCATCGGGTTGACCTTCTCGCGCTTGTAGAGCGCCATGGTCTCGGACTGCATGCGCTGCTTGTCGTCGCCGTACTTTTCCTTGAGCTCGGCCATCTTCGGCTGCAGCGTCTTCATCTTGCTCATCGACATGTAGGACTTGTTCGCGAGCGGGAACATCGCGCCCTTGACCAGCACGGTGAGGCAGAGGATGGCGATGCCGAAATTGCCGAAAAAGTGATAGACCTCGATCAGGAACCACTGCAGCGGCTCGGTCAGGAACCAGTAGATGCCGAAGTCGATCGAGCGCTCGAACAGCGGGATATGCAGGTTGTCCCGGTAGCTGCGAAGCAGGCTGGCTTCCTTTACGCCGGCGAACACCTGGTAATTCGAAGCCGAAGACGCGCCGGGCGCCACCTGCTGCACGGCGCCGGTGAAATCCGTCTGGTAGCTGTCGGACTTCGGATCGTAGAAGGCGCGCCCGCTCGCCTTGACGTCGGCGGGCAGAATCTGGGCGACCAGCCAATACTTGTCGGCGATGCCGAGCCAGCCGCCCTGGGTGTCCTGCTTGTAGATCCCTGCGTCGCCCGCATTGTCCTGGCCGTGCTTCTTGATGTTCGGATAGGACCAGGGATTGCTGAAGATCCCGGTGCCCTGCAGCGTGCCGCCCACGACGCCGATCGGCCCTTCATGCACGATCGATGAGACATAATCCGCGGGAAGCCCGAATCGCACCACGCGGGTATAGGGCGCCAGGGAGACGGCCGCGCCGCTCTTGTTCTCGACCGACTGCTCGACCGAGAACATGTAGTTCTGATCGACGCTGAAGACGCGCTTGAAGAGGAGCCCGGCGCCGTTGTCCCAAGTGAGCGTCACCGGCTTGTCCGGGGTGAGCGCGGTGCCGTCCGCCTGCCAGACGGTATCGGGACCCGGCACCTTCACGTTCGCATCGGTCGCCAGGTAGCCGACCTCCGCGAAATAGGCGAGCGGGCCGCCGCCGGGAGACAGGAGATCAACCATCGGGCTCTCGGGATCGACGCTCTGGCGGTAGCCCTTCAGCACCAGGTCGTCGAGCCGGCCGCCCTTCAAGGCGATCGAGCCCTTGAGCCGCGGCGTCTCGAGCGAGATGCGCGGGCTCTGCTGCAGCGCCTCGTCCCTGGTCTTCGCGATAACCGTGGCGCCGGTCGTCGGCGCCGCGCCAGCGGTCGCGGGACTCTGCGCCGTCGGCGACGGGCTCGCCTGCGGCTCAAGGGGTTGCTGGGCCGCCTGTTGCTGCTGCTGTTGCTGAAGCGCCGCCTGCTGCTGATGGATCCGTGGCAGCTCGAAGAAATACTGCCAGCCGACCACGATCAGTGCGGAGAGGACAATGGCGACGATGAGGTTCTTGTTTTCCATGGACCTTGGCGACGGGGTCATCTCTGGTCTGAAACGCTCGGCTCAGTGAACTCGGAAAATATGGTGATGGGCATGGCCGCAGGAAGGCCGCTCGTCGGGCACCGGGTCATAACCGCTACCGCCCCAGGGATGGCAGCGCGCCAGGCGCCTCGCCGTGAGCCAGAGGCCGCCCAGCAAACCATGGCGCTGCAACGCCTCGACCGCATAGGCGGAGCAGCTCGGCTCAAAGCGGCAGCTCGGCGGCAGCAACGGCGAGATGAACCATTGATAGGCCCGGACCGGCAGGATCGCGATCAGCGCGAGGCCGCGCATCACGATGCCTCCCGCGCGGCGCGCGTGCGCGCAAGGCCCTGCAGCAGATCGCGGCGCAAGGTCTCGAACGGACATTCCGCCGTCGCCGGTCGCGCGATCAGCACCAGATCGAGACCGGGCTTGGCGTGCGAAGGCACCAGCTCCGCCGCCACTGCCTTCAGCCTGCGACGCGCGCGATTGCGCACAACCGCATTGCCGACCTTGCGGCTGGCGGTGAAGCCGAGCCGAACCGGTTCGAACATCGTGTCCGCCGGCGCTTCCGGCTGCGGCGAGACCTGGAGGATCAGAGAGGGTGCCGCCCATTTGCGCCGGGCGGCGGCCACACGCAGAAAATCGGCGCGCCGTTTCAGGCGGCCGACCGGTGATTGCTTTGCGAGCTCATGCCGGCCCACTCGGGCTCAGACCCAGGGTTCAAGCGCTGGGTTCAAGCGCTGAGGCGCTTGCGCCCCTTGGCGCGGCGCGAGGCAAGAACCTTGCGGCCGCCCACGGTCGCCATGCGCGACCGGAATCCATGGCGGCGCTTGCGAACCAGCTTCGACGGCTGATAGGTGCGTTTCACGACGACAAAACTCCGCGAATTTCAGCAAGTTGGAATGGCGCGGGGTGTATAAAGAAACCCCCACCCCAAGTCAACGTGGGCTCAGCGGGACGCTCCTGGTTCGGGGAGCAGGTATTCGTTCCCCGATTTGACGCTGTCCAGCACGATGCTGGACCTGACCGTCGCCACTTCCGGCGCCCGCATCAGGTTCTCGGACAGGAAATCCGAGAATCCCTTCAGGTCGGCGACCGCCACCTTGATCAGATAGTCCGCCTCGCCGGTCAGCGCCTGGCATTCCAGGATTTCCGGCAAGGCCCTGACCCGGCGGTGGAAATCGCCCATCCCGCCCTCGCTATGAATCTTCAGGGTCACCAGGCAATAGGCGGTGAGGCCGATCCCGATCTTCCTGGGATCGAGCACCGCCTGGAACCGCTGGATATGGCCGGTCTCGACCAGCCGCGCCACCCGCCGGGAAACCTGGGACGGCGAGAGATTGACCAGATTGCCGAGCTCGACATTGGAGAGCCGGCCGTCGTGCTGCAGGGCCTTCAAGATGCGGAGGTCGTAGCCGTCGAGATCGTTTGCATGATCCATGCGCCGAAGATAACGCTATCGCATGATTACTGCAACATTCGGGTCAGAACCCGCCAAGTCGCACGGAACGTGCGGCAAATCCGCACTATATTGCTGGAAACAGCCAGGTTCTGGGAGAGTGGCGATGAATGAGATCGTGCGCGTGGCCGGCATGACAAGCCGAGGCGAGGATATTGACGTGAACCCGATGGGAACCCGCGGGTTCGAGTTCGTCGAGTTCACCGGGCCGGACGCCCAGGCGCTCGACCGCACCTTCCGTCTGCTCGGCTTCGTGCCGGTGGCAAAACATCGCTCCAAGAACGTGACGCTCTATCGCCAGGGCGACGTCAATTTCATCCTCAATGCGGAGCATCAGGGCTTTCCCGAGCGCTTCGCGGCTGCCCATGGGCCCAGCGTCTGCGCGATCGGCATCCGCGTCGATGACGCGCCGATGGCCTTACGTCGCGCCCAGGCGCTCGGCGCCAAGACCCTGGTCAACGAACCGGGGCCGATGGAGGTGACGCTCCCGGCGGTCGAGGGGATCGGCGACAGCCGCATCTTCTTCATCGATCGATTTGCCGAGGCGGGGTCGATCTACGATATCGACTTCCGGCCGCTGCCCGATGCGGAAAAGCATCCGAAGGGCGCCGGCCTCACCCGCATCGATCATCTCACCAACAACGTCTATCGCGGGCGCATGGACCACTGGGCCGAGTTCTATCAGCGGCTCTTCAACTTCCGCGAAATCCGCTACTTCGACATCGAGGGCAAGCTGACCGGCCTGAAAAGCCGGGCGATGACCAGCCCCGACGGCAACATCCGCATCCCGATCAACGAATCCTCCGACGACAAGTCGCAGATCGAGGAATATCTCCGCGAATACAAGGGCGAGGGGATCCAGCACATCGCCCTCGCGACCGACGACATCTATGCGACGGTCGAGCGCTTGCGCTCCAACGGCGTCACGCTGATGGC
>DATKMF010000177.1:0-6152 GCA_035542015.1 Candidatus Cybelea sp. | reverse complement strand
CACATCCTGCACGCGCTGCATCCGAAGATCGTCAGCGATCTCGGCCTCAAGCTCGAGACCCAGCCGATTGGCACCTCGGTCCTGCTGCCGGAGAGCAGGAGCATCGAGATCTCGAGCGATGGTGGGAAGACTGGAACCTCGATAGCGCAAGTCTCGGCCGCCGACGCCGAGGCCTGGCCCCGTGTCATGGCGCGCCTCACCAAGCTCGCGACCGCGTTGGGCGCGTTCCTCACCCGCACGCCGCCGAGCCCGGCGATCGGCGCCAACGACTTACAGACCAAGCTGGCGCTCGCCATGTTCGCGCTGCAGCTCCGCATGCTCGGCAAGAAGGACATGCTGGAGCTGACCCGCATCCTCACCATGAACGTGGCCGACCTCGCCAACGATTTCTTCGAAAGCGATGCGATCAAGGGCCTGTTGAGCCTGGATGCCACACTCGGCGTCTATCTCGGGCCGCGCTCGCCCAACACCGTCTTCAACCTGCTCTACCGCCTCTCGTCCTACGGCAAGCACGGCATGGGCGGGCTCACCCTGCCGAAAGGCGGCATGGGTGCCGTCGCTACGGCGCTGGAGCAGGCGGCGCGCAAGGCCGGCGTCGAGATCCGCACCAATGCGCCGGTCGATCACATCCTGCTCGAGAAAGAGATGGCGACCGGCGTCGTGCTCAAGAACGGCGAGGAAGTGCGCGCGCCGATAGTCGCCTCCAGCGCCGATCCGCAGACGACGCTCTTGAAGCTGGTTCAGCCCGGCAACCTGGATGTCGAGTTCCTGAAGCGCATCCGCCATCTGCGCATGAACGGCTGCGTCGCCAAGGTTCATCTGGCGCTCGACGGCCTGCCGGAGGCGTGGAAGAGCCGGGCCGGCCGCATGGTCTGGGCGCCGAAGATCGATTACGTCGAGCGCGCCTTCGACTGCGCCAAGTATGGCCGCGTCGCCGACAAGCCGGCGCTGGAAATCGTCATCCCGAGCCTGACCGATGCCGGACTGGCGCCCGCCGGAAAGCACGTCGCCTCGATCCTGTTCCAATACGCGCCCTACAAGCTGCGGACCACGACGCAAGATGAGGCGCGGCGCCAGGTGCTCGAGCGCACCATCGACACGCTCGACCTCCTGGCGCCGGGCCTCCGCACCCGCATCCTCGGCTCGGAAGTGCTGACGCCGCACGATCTGGAATCGCAATACGGCCTCGCCGGTGGACAGTGGCACCAGGGCGAGGTCACCCTCGACCAGATGTTCTTCCTCCGCCCCGCCGGCCAGTACCAGCAATTCCGGATGCCGATCCCCGGCCTCTGGCTCTGCGGCGCCGGCGCCCATCCCGGCGGCAACATCTCCGGCGCAGCCGGCGCCAACGCTGCGCGAGAGATCTTGAAGTCTCTCAAGATGCGGAGGGCTGCCGCATGATGGCAACCACCCGTCGACTCTCGCCGCGCGTCACTCCACTCGTGGGAGAAGCAAGATGACCCACGTCCAGCACCTCACGCCCTTCCTGAAGAAGACGCCGTTCCATCCCTGCATCGAACCGCTGATGCATGGCAACGGCTGGATCCGGTGGATGGGCACCTACTCGCCGGCGTTCTTCGATTCCGTCTCGGCGGAATATTTCGCGGTCCGCACCGGCGCTACGGTCTACGACGTCTCGCCCCTGATCAAGTATTCGATCCGTGGCAAGGACGCGGCGCGGTTCATGAACTTCCTCGTCACCCGCGACATCACCAAGGTGAAGCCGATGCAGGCGGCCTACACCGCCTGGTGCGACGACGACGGCAAGATGATCGAGGAGGGCACCATCTTTCGTTTGGGCGAGAACGACTTCATCCTGAACGCCGCGCTGCATCAGCTCCATTGGCTGCACGAGAGCGCCTACGGCTTCGACGTCGCCATCGAGGAAGTCTCCGAACGCTTCTGTGGCCTTGCCCTGCAGGGCCCCACCTCGCGCGATCTCCTGAAGGCGATGGGTGTCGGCGGCATCGAGACTCTGCCGCATTTCGGCATCATGGAGACGCAGGTTCAGGGCAAGTGGATGCGGATCGACCGCGCGGGCTTCACCGGCGATCTCGGCTACGAGCTCTGGGTCAAACCCGAGGACGCGCTCTGGCTCTGGGAGACGCTGTTCCGCCTGGGCGATCCTTTGAAGATCGCGCCGATCGGCAGCCAGGCGCTCGACATGGTGCGGATCGAAGCGGGCTTCATCCTGGTCGACGCCGACTATATCGGCGCCATGCACGCGATCCGCCCGACCCAGCGCGAGAGCCCGTTCGAGGCCGGCATCGGCTGGGCGGTCGGCCTGAAGAAGGACGCGTACTTCGTCGGCAAGCGCGCGCTGCAGCAGGAGAAGGCGAAGGGCGCGTCACGGCATATCCTGATGGGCATCGAGGTCGAGGGCCGCAAGCCGGCCCATGGCGCCTTCCTGTATTCCGACCAGGCGGCGAAGCACGAGATCGGGCTCACCACCTCGGGGATGTGGTCGCCGATCCTGAAGAAGAGCATCGCCTTCGCCCGTGTGCCGCCGGGCTATGCCAAGCCCGGCACCGAGATCTGGACCGAGATCTGGTATCCCAAGGAAAAGAAGATCGAGCGCCTGATGGCCCGCTGCACGGTCACCAACCGCATGTTCTTCGACCCGCCGAGAAAGAAAGCGCTCGCGTGATGCCGACCAGCGGCGCGCCATCGTGCCGTTCTTCCCTCCTCCAGGATTGCGGGAAGGTGGGGGAGGGGGTTGACTGCCAGACCGGCTGCATCCCGTCATGACTCGTCCGCCGCTGCGAGCCCCGCGCAAGAGGCGTCCCTTGCTCGGCCACAACCCCGCGATCCGCGAGAGCCGGCGCAAGGAGCTGATCGAGGCCGCGATCCACGTGATCGCGAAGCACGGCCGCGCCGGTTGCACGGTCGGGCGCGTCGCCCAGGCGGCCGGCCTCTCCCAGGGATTGATGAACTTCCATTTCAAGTCGATCGACCGGCTGCTGGCAGCCGCCTTCGATCATCTGGCGGCCGAGTTCGACACGGTCTGGAGGACGCGGATCGCCGAAGCCGGCCCCCAGCCCTGGGCCCGGCTCGAGGCGATGATCGAGGCCTATTTTGCGCCGGAAGTTTTCACGCCCGAGAAGCTCGCCGTCTGGTTCACCTTCTGGGTCGATGCCGACCTGCGCGACCAGTTCCGCAGCGCCGCGGTCAAGGTCGAGCGCCGCTACCACCGCGATGTCGAAGCTGAGATCGCGAGGCTGTCTCGCGACCAAGATGCGGTGAGCCTGACCGCCGTCCTCACCGCCATGGTCGACGGCTATTGGCTGCAGGCCCTGCTCTATCCGAAGACCTTCAAGGCGAAGACGGCCGTCGCCGCCTGCCTCGCCTTTCTGCGGGCGAACCTCCGGCGATAGGCCCCTAACGGTAAGCCCAGGCCGCGATGGCGTCGGCCCGGTTGAGCACGGTGAAGCCGATGATCACCTGGACCAGCGGACCGATCAGCCCGACCACCGCGTTGACGTTGTTCGCAAGGATGACGGCGATGACAACCGTGATGAATCCGAGAACGGCGTTGATCAGAATGTAGAGCCCGATGGCCCGCACCAGCACGGCCAGCATTTCTCTTCCTTGCATGAATTTCCCCGTATGTTGGGCGGTCAGGTTGGGACGTTTGGTCCGGCCCGCCGCACCTTGCTTTCGCGCATGCCGGAATCGGGCCGGTCGATCTCCACCTTACCCTGCTTCGCCAGCCCACGCAGCCGCCAGAAGATGAAGGCATCGCTGATCAAGGCGTCTTCCTCGCTACCGTCCCAGCAGCCGGCCATCGCGTCCCCCACGACTCGGGCGGTGACGGTCCAATCCGAACGCGTCGCACGCAGAATCCGCGCATCGAAGCTGTCGATCGGCCGAGTCTCGATTTGTCCTGCCGTATAGTGGCGGAGGGTGTCATCGCTGCTCTGGGCGCCGGCCCGCCGCCATCCTTCGGCGAGCGCGCTCCTCTCCGCTGCCCCTAACAAACGCCGCCGTTCATAGATTCTGGGCAGCTCGTCCGATCGCAGCATGCCGACCCCGGTCACCCAGAACGGCGGTAGCGGTGCATGATCGCTGGGCAAGACCTCCGCGGCCCAGATCTCGCGCGCATTGCCGTCCAGGAAGAAGGCCGTGCGCCGAAGCGTGAGTTGCTCATTGGCGCCATTGCCGAACCAGACAAGGCAGGGGCGTGGATCATCAGGCAGATGGCGAAACCGTTGCGCGGTCTCGGCGAGACGCGCTGCAAACGGCCCCCATCGGTCTTCGAATGCCGCCGCCTGTGGTCCGTAGATCTTGCGCCAGAACGCGGCGCGCTGCGGCGACTCCGCCGCATCGACGTCGCCCAGCGGGCCGAGCGAGAGGTCATCCCTCATATTGACGAGGTCGGCAGGCCCCAGATCGAGCGCCGTCCGCAACGAATCCGCCGCCGAATCTCCGCTGACGACATGCTGGAACGGATGCATGCCGGCGAATGTACGGCATGCATCGGGCCCAGGCGAGCGGAGTCACTGCTCCGGATCGCCGATCTTGTAGCGCCGACCGTGTCCGGCCAGGGGATCGAGCGCGTCGCCTTCGCGCTCGATCTCGCCGGTCTCCGGATCGACCGCCGGCAGGTCGGCCATCTCGGGGCCGATATCGACGGTGCCGGCCACCTCGGCGCGTTGCGGAATGAGCTTGGTGCCGGTGCCGTCATCCCAGCGCGCGACCTTGACGACGAAGGCCGGCTCGTCCTCGGGTTGGCGCTCGCCCAACCGCTCGATCACGGTCAGGCCCGCATCGCCGAGGAAGAACGTGTGATGCCCGAACACTTCTTCGAGCCTGCGCACCGCCGGATGCTCCTCCGGCAGCACCTTGCAGTGCGTCTGGTTCACGACATCGCGCACTTGTGCGTTTGAGAGTCGCATCGGGACCTCCTTCGGATCGTGTTTGGGCCCAAACTCATCGACGCGGCCGAACGATCCCAAGGAGCAGCGCAGCGATCTGGAAAATGTCGGCGGAAAGCGCCGGACTGCGACTCTCAGCCGCGCCATTCCGGCGCCGGCCCGCTCGGCGCCGGTGTCTCCGCGCTGCCCGTTTCGGCGGGAGCCGCCACGGGGGCCGTGGCCTGCACCGGTGGCGGCGAGGTCAGATCGATGGTGACCGGCATCTCGATCGCGGGCGGATGCGGCGCGAGGTTGCTGCGCTTGTCGTCGGCCCAGCTGGCGAGGCGCACCAGATAGGCATTGGGCTCGCCTTCCGCCGCCTTCTCATTGGGCTCGACCGTATGCAGGCCGTGCGGGCCCAGGAAGAAGGTGTGCTTGCCGAAGGTGCGCTCGAGCTGGGTCAGGGCCGGATGGCCCTGCGGCGCCGGCGCGGTCTCAAACACCGCCAGCACCGCTTTCACCTGGGCCCCCGAGAGCTTCATTGGAGCCGCATTCCTTCCCATCCTTCCGCGAACCGGGTCGCAGCTTCGGTCAGATTTGTTACCAAAGACCCAACGCGGTCAACCAGCCGGCTCACTCCGCCTCCGGTTTGGGCGGCGGCATCCGCTCGCGCATGATCGTGCGCCAGCGCTGGCGCAGCACGGCCGGCCGCTCGGGATAACGCTCGTCGAGAAACTCCGCCATCGTCACCCGGTCGGTGCGGAAATGGCGGAAGTCCTGCCTGAGCTCGCACCAGGCGACCATCATACGCACCGTCGCCATGTAGCCGATGGCGATCGGCCAGATGGTGCGGCGTGTTTCGTCGCCCTTCTCGTCGCGATAACCGAGGGCGATCTTGCGCGCCCCATGGATCGCGCCGCGCACCCGCGCCATGTCGATCGCGTCGGGCGGAATCTGCACGCCATGTTGCGGGCTGCGCACGGCGGGATCGAGCACCAGCGGCCGCAACCGCTCCGGCACCGCGGCGCCGATCTTGGCGATGAGATCGTCCGCCGCCCGCACCAAAGCGGGATCGCCGCGCGCCTGCACCAGCTGCGCGCCCAGGACCGCCGCCTCGATCTCCTCGGGGGTGAGCATCAGCGGCGGCAGGTCGAAGCCCGCTTCCAGCACATAGCCCATGCCGGCCTCGCCGCGGATCGGCACGCGCTGCGCCATCAAGGTGGCGATGTCGCGATAGATCGAGCGTTTGGAGGTCTCCAGCTCCTCGGCGATCGCCTCGGCCGTGATCGGCCGCCGCGC
>DATKMF010000176.1:0-2377 GCA_035542015.1 Candidatus Cybelea sp. | reverse complement strand
CCCTGGTCAAATCCTCGCGTTCGCGATTCGCGCGGCGCGCTTCCTCATCGGGCTCGCTCGGGATCGGAACCATCGAACAGACGCGAGGTTCGCCTCTCAGCCAAGCCATCAAAGTGCGCAGCAACATCTCGACATCGATCTTGTCGGTCTTGGCCCGTCGCGCGCGCCGATCCACAGGGAGGCTGGAGGACTGCATGACGTGCACCTCGATACCTTGCCGAGCAAGAAAGCGCGCTAGCCAGAATCCGTCTCGCCCCGCCTCATGGGTCAGGATCACTCGAGTGATCTCCCGACCTGCCGCTGCACACCTGGCCTTCAGACGCGCGACAAAAGAAAGCAACCCGTCGCCGCAAGCGTGCAGGACATGCCTCGAATGCCGGTCCACTCCAGGCAGTTGAACCGCCAGAACCCACTTCTTTGAGCTCAACTCCAACGCACCAATGATGGTGGAGCTGTAGTCGACGGCAGCTTGCTCAGATCCATTGAATTGGCGCATCTCACGTCTCCCTGAGGTCATTCGACAGGCCAAGCTTAGCCGCCTCGGCCGCCGACCGCCCTCATAGGATCTGCACAGGAGCGGGCGTTGCGAATGCAAATTTCGAACGTTCCGTTCGATCCGAAACGCTTGGTGTCGCTGTTGGACGGAACGAGCGCGTCAAGTCAAGAATGGCATTTCAAGACGCGACCGTCAGGACGATCTTGCCGATGTGGTCGGCTTGTTCGATAGCCCGATGCGCCTCCGCCGCCTGGGCCAAGGGGAAGGCGGCGGCGATCGCGGGCCGCACGGCTCCGCCGATCATTGGCCAGACCTCGCGCAGCAGGCGCTCGGCCACCGCCGCCTTGCGAGGCAGGTCGAGCGGCCGCAGAAGCGAGCCGGTGATCGAGATCCGCTTGGCCATGAGGATTCTCAGCGGGACCGACAGGTCCTTCCCGCCGCCCGCCGAGAGATGGCCGATCCGACCGTCCGGCGCTAGCATCTCCAGATCGGCGGCGAGGTGAGCGCCCGCCGAAACGTCGAGAATGACATCGACACCCCGGCCGCCGGTCGCCACCTTCACCTGTCTGGCCAGGTCGGCATCCTTGTAGTCGAATGCGGCCCGCGCCCCGAAACCGAGCGCGGCGGCGCGCTTGCGGTCGCTCCCACACGTCGCGAACATCTCGTATCCGATCGCGGTCAGCGCCTGGATCGCCAGGGAGGCGACCCCGCTCGCACCGCCATGGATCAGGACCCGGTCGCCCGGTCGCAGACGCAGAACGTCGAAGAAATTGAACCAGGCCGTGAACGAAGCTTCCGGTAGCGCCGCCGCTTCGATATCGCTGACCGACTGCGGCGCCGGCAAGGCCAACGGCGAGGCTGTGGCGACGTAATGTGCGTAGCCGCCGCCCTGGGTCAGCGCCGCCACACGCTCGCCAATCCGTGATCGCGGCACGCCGCTCCCGACGGCGACGATGACGCCCGCGACTTCCAGCCCAGGCACGGGATTCGGCTCGTGTTCCGGCCCGGCCCGGCGCTGGTTGCAATCGTGGCGGTTCACTCCCGCGGCAGCGACCTCGATGAGCACCTCGCCAGGTCCGGGGACCGGAACCGGCCGGGTCCCGAGGCGTAGCACCTCCGGCCCGCCGCCCGCAGTAATGAGGACGGCCTCGTGTTGCCGCGGGATTTGGGCTTCGGACATCGCCAACTCTCCTAACTCACGGCCCGACGACATGACCGACGCTGGTCGCTCTACTTGCCCGTGCGAACCAGCGGACAGGGACTGTCGGCGAGGGGCCGGAACGCCTGATCGGGCGAAACCGTGGCCACCAGTTTCACCAGGTCCCATGGCCCCGTCGATTCCGCAGGCGTTTTCACTTGCACGAGGTACAGATCGTGCGCCATCCGCTGATCGGCGCGAATCGCGCCCTTCGCCGTATACGCGTCGGAAACCGGCGTCGCCTTCATCCGCGCCACGACCGTGGCGGCGTCATCCGAGTCGGTGTCCTTGACCGCCTGAAGGTAATGCCGCACGGCGGAGTAGACCCCGGCCTGAATCTGGGAAGGCATGGCGTGCCGCCGGGCGAAGAACGCGTCCGACCATTTCCGCGCCGCCGGGGACTCATCTTCGAAGAAGCTGGTCAGCACAAGATCGCCCTGGGCGTCGGGCAGACCCACAGCGTGGATATCGACGTTCATGAACGACATGGGGACGATTGTCATACCTTGCTCCGCCAGCCCGAATTCCTGCCCCTGCTTCATGGCGGTCTCATTTCCGCCCGCCGCGTTCAGCGCCAAGACCTTTGCGCCGGACGCCTGGGCCTGAAGCAGGAAGGAGCTGAAATCGGTGGTAGCAAGGGGAACCTTGACGCCGCCGGCGACCTTTCCGCCCAGCTTTGCCAG